>DATHLY010000206.1:0-7261 GCA_035487655.1 Rhizomicrobium sp.
TGTCGGCCAGTGACGGTTTTCCGCCCACGAAATAGGCGCGCTCCTTCAAATGCTCATTCATCAAAGCGAGCACGCGGGCGCATTTTCCGGGCAGGGCAGGGTCGATCTCGTCATCGCGCTTCTTCAGATGGAGTTTCTGAAACCGCAGCACCGCGATGGCGGGCTCGTGGCTATACTGTTCCCAGAACAGCCACTGGAACATCTGTGCCCGCTCGAAAGCATCCGTGGGGATCAACTCGCTGCCCCAGGCGAGATGCAACATGATGGCATTGGACTGGGCCAGCGCCCCGCCATCGGCAAAGCGCACGACAGGCACCTGACCGGCGGGATTGAGGGTCAGGAATTCCGGGGTGCGGGTTTCACTTTTCAGCACACTAATCTCGACCCACTCATAGGGGATGCCCAGCCGGTCGGCGACGAACTTCAGCTTCAGGCAATTGCCCGAGGTGGAGTCGCCGTAGATCGTCATGGATGCGTTATCGAGAGACATGCGCCCTCCTAAGGTCTGTCCCGCGCGATGCGCAAGATTGTGGCATTGGTGTTTTCCGCCACCCAGATGGCGCCGTCTTCGGCCACCGCCAGCCCCACCGGCGCCCCTCGAGGATGCAGGCCGTCCACATTGTTCCAGCCCGGCGTGAGCAGAAGCGGTTCAGACGCCTGTCCCGGATAGGGCAGGCTTGTGATCTCGTCGCCGTTCGGTGTGGCATACATGTCATAATGGGCGTTGCGCACGCCTAAGGGAATGCCGCGGTGGTCGACGGTAAAGGCGGCGATACGCGAGCCTGCCGGGCGATAACCGTGCAGAGCGATCAGCAGCTTGCCGCGCAATTGCGGAAACATCGCGCCGTCATAATAGAGCATGCTCAGCGGCGCGCCGTGCGGCGGCAGCAGGCGCACCGGCTTGGCGTAAGCGGAACTGTTGCAGTCCATGACATGCGCGTCTGCCCAGGCCGGATTGGTGCCGGTCATGTCATAGCAATAGGGCCAGCCATAATGGGCGCCCTGACGCAGCACATTCAATTTCTCGAACGGGGAGTCGGCGGGCGAGAAATCCATGCCATTGTCGGCCTGTAGCAGGGTGCCGGAGCTGTGCCGCACCAGGGCCACCGAATTTCGCAAGCCCCGCGCCATGATGGTGAAGCTGGGTGACCATTTTCCGTCTCCCAGATATGCGTAGCGCCGGATGCCGGCGGCCATGTAATCGCCTTCCGATTGCGCGCAGAATGTCGTGCCGTCCGGCTTGCCGTCCTTGAGGCATTGGTCGCTTGGCGCGCCCACCGAGAGCAGCATGTCGTTGTTGGTGTCGAAGATGAAGCTGGAAAGGGGATGGAAATTGTAGCGCGTCCTGGTGTCCGGCGCGTCGGCGATCACGGTTTCGACAGTCGCCTTGGGATCGGCGGCGAGGGGATCAAAGCGGAAAATTCGGCCCTGTTCGTTGACATAGACCTTGCCGTCTGGACCGCGCATCATGGCATGCGGCATGTAAAGGTCTGTGAGTATCGGTGTGATGACGGTGGGCTGGCCGCGCTCAGCCGTGATGCGAAACACCGCGCCGCCGGGGCCGTTCCATTTGCCCGTGTCGGTGACCAGAAAGTCCTTTCCTCCGGGCAACGGCAACAGGACGCGTGGCAGTCGAATAGTGCGCGCATTGAAATCGGCGGGTGGCGCGACGACGATTCCCGCACAAAATCCCGGGGCCATGCCAATGGGCGCGCGGGGCCAGCCGTCACAGGTTGCATCACTCGTGCGATAGATGCGCTCGGCACCGGCCGCGCCCAGCGTTCCGAGGCAAACAAGCGTGCCGAGGCACAGAAGCAGGACAGCAATATTGTATTTCACGTCCCCACCCCCAGCTTAGGTATCAACCATTCTTGAGGCTGCCGCCGCGTCCGAACAGCAGCGGCTTGCGATTGTCGATCACCCGGCGGTTGACGCCCATCCAGCCGATCTCGCCGGAGAAACGGCCATGCTCGATTTTGGGGCAGCGGTTCATTACCACGGTCAGGCCAGCCTCCTTGCCGATCTGCTCGGCTTCCGGGCTGATTACGCCCAGCTGCATCCACAGCACCTTGATGCCCAGACGGTCTTTTTCCGCCACCACCTCGCGCGCTATGTCCGGCGCGTATTGGGTCTCGCGGAAGATATCCACCATGTCGACCGGCGCCGGCACATCCTTCAAGGACGCATAAACTTGCTGGCCTAGGATGGTTTGGCCCACCATGCCGGGGTTCACAGGAATGATTTTGTAACCCTTGTTCAAGAGATACATCATGGCGAAGTAGGAGGGGCGGATGTCATTGCCGCTCGCCCCCACCATGGCGATTGTCTTGACGCTGCGCAGGATGGATTTGATTAAGGTGTCGGGATAGGTCGGCAGGCTTATGTCGGCCATTTTGGCTCCCGTTTCTCCAGGAACGCACCAATGCCTTCGCAGGCCTCAGCCTGGAGCATATTCTCGGTCATAATCTGGCTGGCATAGGCGTAAGCTTCTGGCAGCACCATTTCCAATTGCCGATAGAAGGCCTCCTTGCCGGTCTTCAAAGTCTGGCGCGGCTTGGAGGCGATCTTGTTTGCCAGGATCATGGTTTCGCTTTCCAGGATCTCCGGCGCCACAACTTTGTTGATCAGTCCAATGCGGCGGGCCTCCTCTGGCTCGACCATGTCACCGGTCAAAAGCATCTCCATCGCCGCCTTGCGGGAAACGTTGCGGGACAAGGCCACCATGGGCGTGGAACAGAACAGGCCAATATCCACGCCGGGGGTGGCGAAACGGGCTGAGGTGGAAGCCACCGCCAGGTCGCAGCTCGCCACCAGTTGGCAGCCGGCGGCAGTGGCAATGCCCTGAACCTCTGCGATGACCGGCTTGGGATGGCGCACAATCGCCTGCATCATCTTCGAGCATTGCGTGAAGAGCGCCGCGTAAGCCATTCGTCCTGCATCACCATCGGCACGATGCCGGGTCAACTCCTTCAGGTCATGGCCGGACGAAAAGACCGGCCCTTCGGCAGCGATCACGATCACACGCGTGGCTTTGTCGGCGGCGGCGCCGTCCAGCGCGGCCTGGATCGCGCCCATCAGTTCCGAGGAAAGCGCGTTTCGGGCCTGGGGCCGGTTCAGGATCAGGCGCAGGATACCGCCGGCCTGGGCCGTCAGAAGGAGAGGAGGAAGCGCAGTCATGGTTGGGGAATGTAGTGCGAGACTGCCGCATTTACACGCCCCAAGCCTGCGGAGCTGCCCCCAAAATTGCGCCTGGGTCTGTTATGGCCGGACCCAATTCAGCGGATTCGCGACAGGGCAGGGCGGTGCTATGCTGCCGCCACGGAGCGGGCAGCGATGACGAGACTGATAATCGCTTGGCTGATTTTGGGTGCCACAATTTGGCCGGGCGCCGCTTGGGCGAACTGGCAATACACCAAATGGGGCATGACACCGGAACAGGTGCAATCAGCCGCCAAAGGCAAGCTCGGTCCCGCCGCGGCCCAGGATGTGTGCGGGGCCTGCAGCTCCACTCCGTTACTTGTGGGCGATTATGCGGTGGGTGGTCAGTTGTTTCGGGCACTCTTTGAATTCGCGGATGGCAAATCGCTCTCCGCGGTGATTCTTGCGATGCCGTCCACCGGACGGACATGGGGCTGCAATGACCTGTACGATAGTCTGAGCTTGAAATACGGCGCTCCGGCTTGGCGCGCGCCATTGACCGGCGACGGGACCTTGCCGAATTCCCGCTGGTTGGACCCCCGGGATAACAACACGGTCTCCTTCAACGACGTTTCGGCGCAGACGGGAATGTGCGAGGTCCGCTATTCGCCACTGGTCGCCGGCAAAGGCCTGTGAAAGACGATTTCCGCCTGGAGGATGGCGATGTTACACTTCCCATACCCAGGCCCAAGGGATAGGCTTCGGGGGTAGTCCAGAAAGCCGCCCCAATGGCCAAGTCAGTCTTAGACGCCCCCCAATTCCAGACCGAACAGGCTGCCTTTGCCTATGTCGAGGCGCATCTGTGGGCCAATGGCCGCGTATGCCCGCATTGCGGGGTTGTGGGCGAGTCCAGCGCCATGAAGGGTAAGACCACCCGCGCGGGCCTATACAAGTGCTACGCCTGCCGCAAGCCCTTTACCGTGCGTATGGGCACCATTTTCGAGGGTAGCCATCTCCCCCTTCACCTGTGGCTTCACGTCATCCACCTGATGTGCGCCAGCAAGAAGGGTATCAGCACCCGTCAAATTCAGCGGATGCTAAATTGCTCCATGAAAACCGCGTGGTTTCTCACCCATCGTATCCGTGAGGTCATGGCTCCCAACGCTGGCGAGCCGCCGCTTGGTGGCCGTGGCAAAATCCGTAGCCATCGCATCCTAGAAGCCACCAAGATGACCGCTCAGAACGTGGTGCGGGCCAACGTCCATCCCGAAAGCATCCTGCATACCGATGGCTGGCAGATTTATCGCGAGATCGGTGCCACCAAGAAGCATGAATTTGTGGATCACTCGGTCAGTTATGTCGGGATCGGCCCCGCTGGCCGTAAGGTTCACACCAATACCCTTGAAGGGTTCTTTAGCGTGTTCAAGCGCGGCATGGTTGGCGTGTATCAGCACTGTGGTGAACAGCACCTTGACCGCTATCTGGCTGAGTTCGATTTCCGCGCCAACAACCGCGAGAAGTTTGGAATTGATGACGTGAGCCGTGCCGACATTACCTTGAAGGCCAGCAAGGGTAAGCGGCTCACCTATCGAACAACTGTCAGAGCCTAAGACCTTCAAGCAGAAGGTCGCCGCGTTCTTCCGTTGGCGCAAGGCGCGCGGTTATGAGGTCGCGCCGTTCAAACGCCAGTTTTGGGGGAAGAAGGCTTGGCATAACAAGCACGAGAAGCGCCGACTCAGCCTACTATGTCGCCGTATTTTCCGGCGCTAGCCAGCATGAGGGACACGTTCCAGGACTTGTTGTTATTGTTGATAGGCATTTTCCTAGGTGTGTTTCTTGCCGCCGTGTACCCTCGTGAATTGCACGCACCGTTCGCCGCAATGTCGCAAGAGCCAGGGGTGCAGTAGCAACTACAAGATCCTTCAACCCCTTCGGCTTTCTAGAGCCCGTGCTAAAAGACCAACAATGCCCCGCAAACCAGCCCCCAAAGCAATACCCAAGCTCACCGATTCCGAGCGCCATAAGCGCTTCAAGAACATGGCGAAGGAAGTGGGCGCGTCCAACAAGCCAGAGGACTTTGATAAGGCCTTCAAGAAGGTTGCGAAGCCAAAATGAGGCTGGGCTTGGTCCTGCTAATTATGGGCATGACGGCGAGCGCTTCTGAAGCTGCCCCTACCGTTGTATTGCATATCCTAAAAAGCGGGCATGTGCGGCTGGGCAACGGTCCTGAATTGAGCCTCGATGCGTTCAGGGATGAATTGCAACGGCGTGCGGCCAAAAAGCAACTTCCAGAAATGGCCCTCGGACTCGAAGAAAAACCCGACTATGGCAAGGTCGCCGCCGTCCTGACCGAGATGCAGAAGGCCGGACTGAAAGTTGGTTTTATGGTCGGCCAATCCCAGTAAGCTGCTACGCAAGATAATTGCGCCCACCACCTATAGCGGCTGGATATGGGAAGTGTAACATCGCCTGAAGGATGCGGTAATATAATACCGCATCAGGAAAGCACCCTATATTCCGGCATTTCTGTTGACCTTGCCGGTCCGCACCCCTATAAGCCCGCCGAAATCAACGGTTCCACCGAACCGCCAAAAGGACAAGCCATGAAAACCTACTCGGCGAAAGCCTCCGAGATCGAAAAGAAATGGGTCGTGATCGACGCCGACGGCCTGGTGGTGGGCCGGCTTGCCTCGATCATCGCGCTCAGGCTGCGCGGCAAGCACAAGCCGACCTACACGCCGCACTTGGATTGCGGCGACAATGTCATTGTCATCAACGCCGCCAAGGTGGTGCTGACCGGCTCCAAGCTGAAGAAGAAGGTCTATTACCACCACACGGGCTATATCGGCGGCATCAAGGAGCGCACGGCCGGCGCCATCATGTCCGGCCGTTTTCCGCAGCGCGTGCTGGAAAAAGCGGTTGAGCGCATGGTGCCGCGTGGGCCGTTGGGCCGCCGCCAGATGTCCAACCTGCGCGTCTATCCCGGCGCCGAGCATCCGCATCAGGCGCAGAATCCGGAAGTGCTGGATGTCGCCAAGATGAATCCCAAAAATACTCAGCATAAAGCGAAGGCAGCCTGACGATGGCCGAAGAAAGCAAGTTCACCGAGCTCAAATCCACGCTGATCAAGGCCAGGCAGCCCCAGGCTGAAGACGCCGCCAAGGCAAGCGACAAGCGCGATTCCAAGGGCCGCGCCTATGCCACCGGCCGCCGCAAGGAGTCGGTCGCCCGCGTTTGGATCAAGCCGGGCACCGGCAAGATCACCGTCAATGGCCGGGACGAGACGGTCTATTTCGCCCGTCCGGTGCTGCGGATGATCCTGCGCCAGCCGCTGATCGCCACCAACCGCGACGGCCAGTTCGACGTCATCGTCACCGTCAATGGCGGCGGGCTGTCGGGCCAAGCGGGTGCGGTGCGTCACGGCATCTCCCGCGCCCTGGTGAATTATGAGCCCGCTTTGCGCGCCGCGCTGAAGCCGGGCGGCTTTCTCACCCGCGATCCGCGCGCGGTGGAGCGCAAGAAGTACGGCCGGCCGAAGGCTCGCCGTTCCTTCCAGTTCAGCAAGCGCTAAACGAGGTCTTTTGCGTCCTGAGTTCGTCGCGCGTTCGCTCATGGGCTATTTGCCCACATCGCTCCGCGCTCCTGCTCAGTCCGCAAAATCCCCTCGTTTGGGAATTCTAAGTGAGAGTGAAGCGGCGGCCTCAAAGGCCGCCGTTTTCTGTTTTCACACCGCCGGCTTGGCTGCCGGATCGAACACCGGCGGCGGCGGGCCATAGGCATTGTCACCCGGATCACCCGGCTGGCACCAGAAATAGATCAGCACGATACAGGCGATCGCCAGCGCCAGATTGATTAGGATCAACAGCGGTCCGAACAATAGGAAGGACAGGAAGCCCAGCGAGAAGAAACTCACCATCGCCAGCATGGCGCAGAACTGCGACACAAAGCCGGCGATGATGAAGATCCATACCAGCTTGCCGTCGCGTCCGGTGTCCTGCAGACGGCGCGCGCCCATGCCGGCTGTCGGCAACAATATGGCCAGATCGTAGATTGCCAGGAGCGGCAGGAATATCACCGACTGCAGGATGGCCGCCAGGATCGCGCCGACGAAGTTGGCCAAGAC
>DATHLY010000207.1:0-2197 GCA_035487655.1 Rhizomicrobium sp.
CCCACCCGCTGTTCGACACCGACCTCTTCCGGCGGGACATCGAAACGGCTTACACCGCCATGTGGCAGGCATGGCGAAAAGGCGAAAGCCCGAACGGCTTTTCCGTGGAACCGGCGGCAGCGGCGCCGGACTGATATTAAGACGGGCGTTGAAACGGGCATTGCTTTGACGCCTCGGCGTCATCAAACTCCGCAGAGCATTATTGAAGTCGCTAGGGGGACTCGCGTGAAGATCCGAAATATCGTTCCGGTTTTGGCCGTTGGGTTCGCCGCGACAATCATGCAGGCCCATGCGGACGCGCGCGACGACATCATCGCCGGTATCCAGCGTTGCGGCGTAATGAATGACAACCACGTCTGGCTTGACTGCGTCTACGGGGCGATCCAGCCCATGCGCGCGCAACTGGGATTGCAGCCCGCCCCGGAATTCCAGCAGCGTCTTGTCCCACCCGCTCAGACCAGCTATGCGGCTCCTCCTCCACCACCTGTTCGCACCACGACATTCAGCCGTCCGGCGCCACGCAAAAAGGCGGGCTTTTTCGACAATCTTTTGAATGCTCCGCCGGTGGCGGTTTCCAGGATGGCCTCCTATCACTATGAAAGGAACGGCGCCTTCATCATGGCTTTGGCAAACGGTCAGCAATGGCGCCAGACCGACGTTGAAGGCGGTACCGCCGCATGGGACAAGGCGCCCGCCACTTACACAGTTACCATCACCCAAGGTGCGTTCGGCAGCTACAACCTGCGCACCTCCGACAATCCGCGCACCTACAAGGTTGAGCCGGTCAAATAAATGCTTTCCTTACGGCCGCGGCGGATTGCGGTCCAGGCCCTTGGATTTCCACAGCGCGGCATGATCCGGCCGCACCAGAAAGGCAATGAAGGCCTTGGCCGCATCCTGTTGGGTCGAACGTGTTGGCACCGCCAAACTTGTGTCGATATAGGCGCGCAGTTCCAGAGGCACCGGCGCCACCAGATCGATCTCGGGATGGTTCAACACTTCGCAGATCAGCTGCAAGGCCATGTCGGCTTCGCCGCGCACCAGCGCCTCGCCGCCCTCGCCCTTCAAGCTGATCTTGGTCTTGACGCCGTCGAATATCTTATGCTGGTGCAGCATGTCGTTGATGATGCGGGCTTCCATGCTGCCGCCGGCGGGATTGGAATAAATAATGGTACCGCCGGCCTTAAGCACCTTCGCAAGTTTTGACGGCGTGGAAATATCGGGGTGGGGCGCGCCTTTCTTGACCGCCAGCCCCACCAGCACCCGACCCAGATCGGCGCGGCTGCCCGCCGTGACACTGCCTTCCGTTTCAAGTCCATCCATGAAGGCGATGGGCACGGCCACCACATCGGCGATGGGCGTTCCCGTCTTCATCTGATTGACGATAGCGGCCATGCCGGCCGACTTGACCGTCACCTTAATGCCGGTCTCCTTGGTGTAATCAGCCGCCAGGTCCTGGATACCGGAATTGTAAACCACGCCCGGCGCCAGAATGTTGAGTTCAGTGGTCTGCGCCAACGCCGGTGTGCCGGCCGCGAACAGCAAGGCAGCAAAAAAGAACCTCCGCATTTTTCCCTCCGGCAGACCGCTTATTTCCGCGGCTCGGTTCGAGTCTAGGACTGAGCCCCGGCAGGCGTCAAATCAGGGCCGCCATCGCCCTGCGCTATTTGAGCGCGAGCACCACTGGGCCCGCCACGGGATCGGTCACGCCAAGCCCGCCGCCCAGATCCTCCAGCGTGTCGCGAAAACCATCCAGCGTGGCGATCATGTCGGGCCGCGCCTTCACCAACGCATCCATGTCGCTCCATTCCGCGATGATGCAATAGCTGCGCTCACCGGTTTTGATGATGTTGGCGTGTTGAAGCCCAGGCCAATTGGCTTGCGCTTTTCGATGCGCCTCGAGGAATTCCTGCTCCCGGCCCGCTTTGATGCGAAAACGGACGGCGTTGAATGCGGTCATGGCGTAACCTCGCATTCTGTGGATTTCGGCTGGAATTTTAGTCCGGTGCACGCGTCCTGAGAAGCCGGCTGGCTGGCGGACGGGGCGAATTTGCGTACGAATTTCATGGCCGCGGCTGCCCTCAGCGGTTTGTGATTCAGGTATGCTGTTATAGATCGCAGCCGCAACGGCGCAGATTACGGACGGAGTTGTCGCGATGAGGAAGTGCGCAATAGGGATCGCCGGTCTTCTGCTATT
>DATHLY010000208.1:0-11731 GCA_035487655.1 Rhizomicrobium sp.
CGCCTTGGGCTTTTCCTTCGGCGTATCGACGGTAGCCTTGATCTCCTGGAGCTGCTTCAGCAATGCGCCCTGATTCAGCGCGGCGATGAGACCGAAAATTACGGCGACGTGAATACCGGCGACAATGGCAATGCTGCCCATTTTGCTGGTGGCGCTCTTGTCGCCGACATTCAAGTGATTTGGACGTTCCATGCGCTCCACTCAAGGACAGAGACCGGCTCGCATCACCGATCCAACAGATTGTTCGAAACCAAGGTACCCAACGCGGCGCCGTATGCAGGCGCCTTACGGTTGCTTTTAAAGCAATCGCTTATCCTCTTTGCAAGAGGTATCAGCCGCGCCGCCTAGGCCGGCTCGGGCCTTTGTCTTCACCATGTGACGGCATGCTTGGCCCATGCGATGGATGCCCCCTCTGCTGCGGTTGCGCACTTCGCATATGCAGCATTGGATGGATTATCATGTAAGCCTTGGCAAAGCCGATAGAAATCGGATTTGCCGGGACACGGATGATACCCCTTGCGCCGGATGCGGCTGTGCCGGAATGACGGTGTGCTCGTCCGCTTGAAGTTCCCTTGCGACATCTTCGCTTTGCCAATGGCCTTTTCCTGGATCAAAAATTCGCGATGCTGACCGCGCACGAAGACAGAAACGGCGCGAGGACCACGAAATGCGATATCTCCACACCATGGTGCGCGTCTCCGATCTGGAGGCTTCGCTGGACTTCTATTGCAACAAGCTCGGCTTGGTGGAAGTCCGGCGCATGGAAAACGAAAAAGGCCGTTTCACGCTGATTTTCCTCGCCACGCCGGAAGATGCCAAGCGCATGGGTGAAGGCGCCATTGAGAGCCCGGTGGTCGAGCTAACTCATAACTGGGACGAAAAGGGCTATAGCGGCGGACGCAACTTTGGCCATCTCGCCTACCGGGTGAGCGACATTTACGCCTTGTGCGAGAAGCTGATGGCCGCAGGTGTCGCGATCAATCGTCCGCCGCGCGACGGCCATATGGCCTTTGTCCGCTCGCCGGACGGCATCTCCATCGAGCTTCTCCAGGACGGACACCTGGAACCTCGCGAGCCATGGCTCTCCATGCCCAACACCGGCAGCTGGTAGCGCCGCCGTCACAATTAGTGCTTGATTAGGACGAGGAATTTTGCGGCCTGAGCAGGAGCGCCGAGCGACGTGTACAAGACGTACACGAGCGGTCCATAGCGGCAGCGTATGGACGCGACGAACTCAGGACGCAAAAGGACCGCCCTAAATCCGCCCAAGCACTGTGATGATGCCAACCTGAGTCGTGGAGCCGTTGTTGCCGCGAATCCAGTCATAATTGACGCCCAGCTGCCAGGTGTCGGTGGAGGCGCCCAGGCTCAGCCCCGCGATAGCATTGCCGCTATCAGGATCGGGCCCCACAAAAGTCATGGTGTTGCCGGCCGTCGCGCGCCCGCCGGTGGCTTCGAAGGCCGCCTTGATCTTCACCGCGTCCTGCACCAGGTCATAGCGATAGCCCAGCCGCGCTTCCGGCGTGAGGTCGAAATTCCAGATGGTAATCTTGGTCTTGATGTCCGCACCGACCGCCGTGCGCAAGGAACTGGCGAAGTAGGGCGCCACGTCCAAGTTGAGGCCGGGGCCGCCATTGGCTTCCTGATAGCCCTCCTCGCGCAGGGTCATGGCGTCCAGGCTGATATGCGGGTCTATCTCAAAGCCCGAATATTTCAGCATCGCGCCGGTATTGGCGCCCAGCGCCAGCATGGCGCCGGGACGGCGGCTGGTGGCATTGCGCACGAGGCCGCCCACATTGAGGGAGCGCGTTGCCTGGAAATCGCCATAGGCGGCGCTGATCTGAGTGTCGAGGAAGATGTGCTTGCCGCGCCAATCGGTATAGCCGGTCAGCATGTACCACTGGGTATTGGTGCGAGTGGCACGGGGCAGTTGCTGCGTGATGTCGCCGCTGTAAAAGGTGAACGCGCCGCCGTACCAGCCGTTGCGCGGGCTTCCGCCGTCCACACCCAGGACAAAGCCGAAACCGTGATCCTTGTAAGAGGTCAGCGTGCCGTCGCTGGCGACCCGGCCCTTATTGTTGATCTGGCCGGTAAACTCCTCGCCCCACAGGGTCATGTCGCCCGGCACATTGGCATAGCTGTGCAACAGCCGCTGGCGTGACGCTACCGGGCCACTGGCCTGGTCGGTCAGCATGATGGCGACTTCGCGAGCGCCGCCTGAAACATCCGGCGCGAATTGCGAAAAGACCTGCTGGGCCTGCTGCTGGGAAGCCGCCACGTTGATGCCGCTGCCGGGCGCGCCTGGCGTATTGTAGACAGTGAGGCTGGTGGCGATGGCCGCGCCCAGCTGATCGTCTGTGGCAAGCGCCGCCGCAGCCAGAGGAAATTCGCTTCTGGCCTCTCCTGACAGGTTCAGACCGGGAGAACCGTCCCGATTCTTGGCGCCGGTGGAACGCGGCAGCAAGTGGAGCTGCAGGACCTGTTGTCCGCTGGGATCGTTGGAGACGCTCAAAGACGTGAGGCCGCTTTCCGCTGGGGTTTCGAACAGGAAGGGCGTGTTCTGACCCAGCTGGGCATTCTGCCCGGCAAGGGTGGTATCGGTGATGACCGGAGCGCGGATCAGGGTGATGGTCTGCGAGGTGGGACTGGCGGTGCTGGCGGCGGTGAAGCCCGAGGAAACATAAGTGCCGAACTGCACCGCCAACAAGGCGCCGGAAAGGTTGGCACTGTTGGCCTGAACCACCGGATTGAGACTGTTGAGATTGCTCTGCGAGATCGCCAAGCCCAGCGTGCCGTTGCTCGCCACATTGAAGGTTGAAGCCTGCACCGTGCTGGTGGTGTTGGAGATGAAAAGCAAGCCATTGGAATCGACCTGCACGGCCAGCGCGCTGGCGCCGGAATTGATCACCGCATTGACATAGCCGAAGCCGCCGACATGCAGGCTATGGCCGGTGCCCGAACCGAAATCGATAAGCGAGGGCGTGGTCAAAGGCGGCAGCCCAACCGTATCGGAGGTGATGGCCTGGGCCACGACCGCATAGTTGGAGGGCGTATTGACCAGACCGGTCGCGGGATTCGCGGTTCCGCTTGCCCCGATATTGCCCACATTGAGGGCGTTGTTGTTGCCGGCCGCGCCCACCAACACATTGCCAAGGATGTGGCCGCTATTGTTGATGGTGACCCCGCCGGTGGTGCCCGCGGATAGATCGATGGCGTCAGTGATGGAGGTGGTGACCGCGCCAGTATCGGGAATCAAGGTGGTGTTGGCGGCCTGGATCAGGCCCGCATTGTTGATGGTCTTCAGGCTGCCGCCCTGGTCCAGGATGGCTTCGGACACAAGACTGAAGGGACTGCTGGTCGTGGCAATGGCCTTGGTGGGGGCAATGGTGTTGGTGGCGACGGACGCAACGATGCTTCCGCCTTGGCCGACATTGATTACCGGGACATTGGAGTTCTGGCCCAGAATCACACCGAAGGCGCTGCCCCCGCCAATACCGCCAACCTGCGCGACGATCTTTCCGGCCGTGTTGCTGCTGCCACTGATGGCTTCGGATTTCACGTCCAGGCGCGAAATGGTGGCGAATGGACCGACATAGAGTGCGGACGCGGAGGTGATGCCGCTGGAGGTGACCGTCTGAGAGTTGGTGCTGGCCTGCGCCGAAATGGTGCCGGTATTCAAAAGACCGCCCACCGCCGTATAGGTAACCGGCGTGACGATGGTGGTGCCGTTGACGGTGCTGGTGACCTGGTCGGTTCGGTTTTGCTTCGTGGTGATGCAGGCGTTGTTGGATGCGGCGCCGGATACGGTTCCGAGGCAGGTGAAATAGGCCGACGACGCGCCCTGAATGACGACAGTGGCGGTGCCGCGCTCGGGATCGATGGGTTGGGCGGTGATGGTGCCGCGATTGATAAAGGAATAGCCGGGATCGATCGAATCGATGTCGGCCGTCACCGGGCCCAGGATCACCGGACCGCGCGGTGCGGTCAGCGTGCCGGTGATCGACCTTGTGGGGTCGATCAAGAGGGTTGGGTTGGAAACCCCGGAAAGTGTCAACCCCGAGGAGGAAATCAGCGCCTGGCCGACATTGTTTGAGGTCCCGGGACCGGTATTGAGGAACCCGCCGTCAATGCTGCCGCCAATCACCACGGCACTGCCCGCTTCCGCGTTATTGCCGCGGGTGTTGAAGGTCCGCGTCCCGATCAGCGAAATCGATCCGGCATTGACCAAGCTGCCGCCGGAAGAGGCCGGGCAGGTGAAGCCCGAAGGCCGCGCCGTATCGTTGGCGCAGGAATGAATGCCGCCCAGGGTTTGCACGCCGACCAGCCCCGGCCCCACGCCGGACAGGCCGCCCTGCAAGTACAAGTTGCCGTTCAAGGTGCCGTCCAGGTCCACCATGATGCTGTTGGACTGCGTGGAATTGGTGCTGGCGTTCTGCACGATCCCGCCACCGCCCAAAAGGATGTTGCTGGTCATCTTGGTGCCCTGCACCAGCAGGAAGGCGGCGGAATTGTCGCCTTGAACAATCATCGCCGAGGATTGAGCGGCGGCGGTGGTGCCGGTCAGCGTGGATGTGGCGATCAGGGTGGTCAGGGTGACAGGGCCGTAAAAAGTATTGCCGCCCTGAATGACGATACCGCGCTTGTTGGTGCCGTTGCCGCCCACATCGATGGCGCCGGTCGATGTAAGACCATTGGAAGAGAGGATATTGCCCGCCGTGGTGTCGATCAGGACGCCGATGCCGCTATCGGTGTTGGCGTTGGCGATGGAGCCGGTGTTGGAGACGGTATTGGCGGAATTGATCGTGATGGCCGCCACGCTGGCCTGGGTGATGTTGACCGCACCGGTGGCGTCAATGACGATGTTGCCGCCGGAGGAAGTGCTGAGGGCCGTGCTGGTGCTGGTGGAAATCTCGGTATCGGCGTGGGCGGAAACAACCGCCAGGGCCACCGTCAGCAAGGCAGCCGCAGCGGCGGAAAGCATCAAACGGTGCTTGATCAACTCAGCCTCTTAAAAATGTCGCCGGGCGGCGGCGCCGCCTATCCTCGGCATGTTTTGCTGCAAGGCCCGCTCCCGGACCCTCGGCCGCGCGTTCCCGCGCAGCCCTGCACCGTTTACCCTTCGAGAGGCACGCTTCCGCTCCACACAGATCGGACCGGGCGCTCCCCAAGCGCCTTTGTACCCGGCTATCGTCCCGGTTCAACAGCAAATTTCGGCCGCGTCGGGACGGTACCCCGCCAAATTGGCCCATATTAATCGGGTGTTAGCGCCCCAAAGCGCAAAATCCGCCATGAAAAAGCCTTAACCAGCGAAATTTAACGCCCATGACCAAGGCCCGGCATACCGGTTTCGCCAGGCTCACGCAAAAAGATGTGAATGCCGGCACCGCGCGCCATGAGATGCTCCATGCCGGCCGCGTGGGCGGGGCACGGGCGGTTTTTGCCTTCTGCGATCTGTCCGGCCTGGACCTGTCGGGCCGCAACCTGGCCAATGCCGATTTCACCGGCGCCGTCATGGAGGAGACAACCCTCGAGGGCGCCAAGCTGGATTCGGCGTCTTTCTTCGGTGCCGACCTTCGCCGCGCCAATCTGGCGGGAGCGTCATTGCGCCGCGCCGACATGCGCGGCGCCTCCATGCGGGGCGCCAACCTGATCGGCACCGACCTTTATGAAGCGGATCTGCGCGAGGGCACCATTGCGGAGAAAGACAAGTATGGAAACCTGAAGGTGCTGCAGCACGACTTGGGGCCGTCGGAATTGCCTGCGGCCATGCTCAACAGCGCCAATCTGGAGCGCGCCAGAATGACCGGCGTGATGGCAGTGCAAGCCGATTTCACCGATGCCATCATGAAGGGCTGCCGGCTTACCCGCGCCAACCTGCGTCAGGCGCGGCTGACCGGCGCCAATCTGGAAAATGCAGATTTGTCGGGTTGCAACCTCACCGGCGCCGACCTGGCCGGCTGCATCCTGGTCGGTGCCAAGCTGGATTTTGCCACCACCCATGGCGCCGATCTCTCCCAGGCACTGACCGAATCCGCCGTACCGGACCCAAAAACGGTCACCACCATTGAAAACCTGCTGGCTGCGCATTCGCGCTGGGCACAAACCGAGGGCCGCGAAGGCGCGCCAGCCGATCTGACGGACAAGGATTTGCGCCACATCACCACGCTTACGCGCTGGACCTTGACGGCCCTGATCGCGCCCGGCGCGCTTCTTTATGGCGTCAATTTGGAAGGGGCCTCGCTGCAAGGCTCCAATCTGGCACGTGCGGATCTTCGCTCTGCCAAGCTGGGCGGCGCGGATCTGCGCGGCGTCAACCTGTCGGGGGCGCTTCTCAATCATGCGGACCTGCGCGATTGCAAGCTGGGTCCGCTGTTGATTTCCAGCGGGCGTCTGTTGCCCGCGCGTCTCGACAATGCCCAGGCGCGTTATGCCGACCTGCGCGGCTCGGACCTGCGCCGCGCCCGCTTGTCGGGTTGCGACATGTCCTATGCCAATCTTGTCGATGCCGATATACGCGATAGCGAGATGCAGGGCGCGGAATTCTCAGGCGCCAAACTCCCGGGACGCCTGGCGGACGCGCTGGCTGCGTCGATCTAATCCAGCGCGACAAAAAGCAGGGGCCTCCCGAAAGAGGCCCCTGTCGAGCTCATATTGGCAGCGAGAATAGACCCGCCTCCCCCTTGCGCGCAGCGCGCTAGGGGGAGGTGGCCGTAGCATCGCTTGCGATGCGAAGGCCGGAGGGGGTTGGATGTTAAGCTGCGGCGGCTTTGGCGCGTTCGATCGTCTTGAGCTCCGCCCCATTGATCGGAATGCGGCGGGGCTTCTTCTCTTCCGGCACGATGCGCTCAAGCTCGACATGCAACAGGCCGTTCTCTAGCCGCGCGGCCTTGACCTCGACATGCTCGGCAAGCTGGAAACCGCGCTCAAAAGCGCGGCCGGCTATGCCCTGATGAAGCAAGGAACCTGCGGGTTTCTCGACCTCTTCACGCTTGCCCGCGATGGTCAACACGCGGTCCTTTACGTCGACCGACAGGTCCTTTTCGGCAAAGCCGGCGACCGCCAAGGTGACGCGGTAGTTATTCTCGTCGCTGCGCTCGATATTGTAGGGCGGATAGCCCTGCTCGGACGCGGACTCCAAAAGGCCGATCAAACGATCAAAGCCGACGGTGGAACGGAAAAAAGGGGAATAATCGATTCGCATGGGACAACCTCCTGAAAGCGTTGCTTGGGTCCCGCCGGTCCCCCTCTTCCAATAAGAAGGTTCCGCGCGGGCACTGCGACCGGCCCCATTGTGGCGGCCGGCTGGTCGGTATTTGGTGTGAAATAAGCCGCGTTCAAGGCCTTTGCCGACCTTGAAAATCGGGCTTAAGTGCCTACCGCACAACTGATTCAGTTCGAATGATCCCCGCCACCACATTGTTTGATCCCCTGCCCGTCAAAGCCGTTGGCGCAAGTTTGAGGGCCGCCAGGTTTCCCGCCGCCCCTGATGTCGCGGCCCGGGGCGTGTGCGTGCTCCTGAACGGACAGACCGAATTCATCGAGAAATATTTCGAGGTCATCGATGAGTTGCGCGAGCGCGGCTATTCGGTCGCGACCATGGACTGGCGCGGCCAGGGCGGCTCAACGCGCATGACTGAGGACAGTCGCAAAAGCTTTGTCGGCGATTTCAGCGAATATGACGACGACCTGGACACGCTGCTAAATTGGATCGTGACGCCCATGCTGGCGGAAGGCGAAAAGCCGGTTGCGCTGGCCCATTCCATGGGGGCTCATGTTCTGCTCAGACGGTTGACGCGAAAACCTGCTGAGTTCAAGGCATGCGTGCTCAGCGCGCCCATGATCGCCATTTCCTTTCGCGGCCAGCGGGAATTCCTGGTTCGGGCCGTGACGCGCTATCACATCTGGCGCGGCCTGCGCGCGGGCTGGGTATGGGGAATGGAAGCACGCGATCCTCACCGGGTGACCTTTGCCACCCAACTCGTCACCTCCGATCCGCAACGCTTCGAGCGCACCCAAATCCTATTACGCGAGCATCCGGATCTGCGGCTCGCGGGCGCGACCTGGGGTTGGTTGGCGGCAGCAATCGCCTCCATGGACTGGCTCAAGGACAGAGCCTCGAACATCACCACGCCGCTGCTGCTGGTGGGCGCGGGCAAGGACCGGATTTGCGTCACGCCGAGAAGCCGAGCCTTCGCCCAGCGGCTGCCCAATGCCGATTATGTCGAGATCCAAGAGGCCGGGCACGAGATCCTGATGGAGCGCAATCCTATCCGGGCAATGTTCTGGGCTGAGTTTGATGCTTTTATGCACAAGCACCATGACCCGGCTTGAGGCCGGGACATGGTGTCGTTTCACTTCAGAATTACTGGTTGATCTGACCCGCCGATTGGGCGGCGCCGGCCGGTTGATCCTGGGCCGGTGTCGACGTGCTGGGTTGCGGCGAAGGCTGCTGCTGCGCCGGAGCCGGGATGTCGGAGGCCTGGGCCGCATTCGGAGGCACCGCAACACCGGACTGAGTCTTGTTGGTCGCGACATCAGACGGCGAAGGTGAAGGCGCCGGCGGTGCTACGGCCTGCTGCTGTTGCGGCTGGACAGTGGATTGGTTGGAGTCCACCGCCATCCGGGCCGAAGCCGCGCTGCTTGCATCTTCGCTGGCCGCGGTCTTGCTGCTGCTGCTATTGGCGCGAGCCGTCCCGTGCTTCTTGACGGGCGCACTGGCTGCTTTCACCGGTGCGGTACTGGCCGCTTTCACCGGCGCGGTGGGCGCGGGGGAATTCTCCGCCGCGGCAGGCGGGGTGGCCGGGTTGCTGGCGTCCGGCGCCGGAGTCATTGCCATGGGCGCGGGAGCCGGCTCAGAAGCCGCCGGCGGATTGCTCGCCGTCATAACCGGCTTGGGCTGCGAACCCGTCGAGGCATAGAGGGCAACGCCGGCAACGCCGATCATCAAGGCCACGGCAACGGCGCCGACGATTTTGGGCGTGTTGTTGGGCTGGATGTCTTCAGGCTGGACCGTATGGAAAGAATTCAGCCCGGCGCCATTGCCCAACGGTTCGTTGTGCAGGGCGCGCGGATCGTTCGGGAACGGAGCATTGAAGTCACGCAGAGACATGAATTCCTCCTGGGGATTGGAACCCTTCAATGGGAAAACGCTACTGGCGGGTGGGGGTTTCGTTGTGCCGGAACAAAGGCAAATTGCGGCGATATTGGCGCGAAGCTGCCGCAATATGAAATGTGACCACTGTCCGAAATTCAGATTTTCAGCAGCTTTATGGCTTCTTCGTGAACGCGCCGGTCGCCGCAGGCAAGAATGGTTTTGCCGTCGCGGCAATGCTCGCCATCCCAGGAGGTGATGATGCCGCCAGCGCCTTCCACCAAGGGAATCAGCGCCGCAACATCCCAACGGTTGAAGTTGGCTTCGATGATGATGTCAATAAAGCCCAGCGCCAGCGCGGCAAAGAGATAGCAATCGCCGCTGTAGCGCGTCATGCGGACGGCGGATTTCACGCGCGCGAAAGCCGCCTGTTGGTCGGGGGAGAAGTACTGGCTGGGATCGGTGGCGCAGAGAATGGCCTCTTTCAGTGCGGCGCATTCGCGGACTTTCAAGGGCGTGCGTTTGTCGCCTTCCACCAGCACCGAGCGGCCATTGACCCCAATGAAACGCTCGCCGAGGACCGGCTGGTCGAGGATGCCAAGGACCGGTATTTCATTTTCCTCTAGCGCGATCAGCGAACCCCATTCATGCCGCCCCGTAATAAAGGCGCGCGTGCCATCGACCGGATCCAGCACCCAGCGCAGGCCGTTC
Organism: Rhizomicrobium sp.; assembly: GCA_035487655.1. Taxonomy (GTDB): domain Bacteria; phylum Pseudomonadota; class Alphaproteobacteria; order Micropepsales; family Micropepsaceae; genus Rhizomicrobium. The sequence goes on from DATHLY010000208.1 coordinate 9,803, forward strand.
TTGCCGGGGATCTCGCCATATTCCTCGCCCAGGATGCCGTCGTCGGGACGCTCGCGCGTGATGATGGCGCGGATGGCGCGTTCGCCGCCCTTGTCCGCCTCGGTCACGGGATCGAAAGGCGCGCGCCCAGGCTTATGCACCACCTCGATGCGCTGACGGAAATAGGGCCGGATCACCGCGCCCGAGGCATCGGCCAGGCGATTGGCGAAGGCGATCAGCTTTTCATCAACAGTCATGCAGGCGATTTCCAAAAAGAAACGATCAACCCGCCCGCAATGATCAATGCGCCGCCGGCCAGGATCGGCGGCGTCGGCAGATCTCGGAAGAACGCGAAATTGATGATCTGCCACATCACAAACAGGGTGGCGATATAAAGGCCCACCACTTGTCCGAACTCTAGCGGTGCCAGGTTGAGAAGCGTGCCGTAGCCCGCAAGAAGGCCGGCGCCCAGCACAAACAGGCCCAGCCGCGCCAGTCCGGCATGTTCGAACAAGGACTTGCGGATCACGGCATCGCCAGACACTTCCAATGCGGTCGCAATGACCAGGAAAGCCAGCACAGGCATGTCCGCGAGCAGTTTCATTTGGAGCTTCCTTGGGCTGGGCCTACAATTACCCGAAAGTTTGTGGGAGGGCGACATGCCGCGCGGCATTCCCGCTCTTATATTCGCATGCATCCTGACGAGCCCGGCGGCGGCGGACGAGCTCAAAGAGATCGCCTGCGGCAGAAGCTTGGAGAAAGCCGGCGCGCCACCTCAGATGGTCCTGGATCAATCGCTGCATGTGATGGACCAAACTCGTAGCGCGGCCAAGTTCGATCCCGGCTTGGCCCCGCCGGGCTACAGCATCAAGTCGATCTTCTGCGCCCGCTCCGACATTGTGCCTGCGCCATCCGACTATAAAGTCGTCCAGGCGGGTTATCCGCTCATGATCTTTGCCCGCGACAAGCAGGACAGAACCAACCGCACCCGTATCGCCGTGCTGGAAATGAGCGACGGACAGCTGCGCCTGCGTTCAGTCGGCGAAGGGGGCTTCACGCCCGAAATGGTAAGCCGAATTCGGTCCTTCCTGGACACCTCGCTGCCGGAATTCGGCAAGGTCACGCGATAACAATTGGAGTCATTCGTCATCAGTCTTCCTCTCCCCTTGCAGGAGAGGAAGAAAAATCATTGGGTTAGCGGAGCGATAGCGACGCTCAACCCGGTGATTTTTCAGGCGAGGGGTGAGTCGGGTCCGAACGCACCCCTCACCAGCAAAATCTAAGCACTTGGCTCCGCTTGCGCTTCGCCAAGTACAAGATTTTGCGTCCTCTCCCTCAAGGGGAGAGGAGGAGATTTATGCCTCGGCGGCCTGCTTGGCGCGCTTGCGCATGTGAGGGAGCAACTCCCGCTTGCGCAAGCGAATGCTCTGCGGCGTCACTTCCACCAGCTCATCGTCCTGGATATAGGCCATCGCCTGTTCCAGGGTCATCGGCACGATAGGGGTTAGGCGCACCGCTTCGTCCTTTGAGGTGGTGCGGATATTGGTGAGCTGCTTGGCCTTGGTGGGATTGACGTCCAGGTCATTGTCCTTGGCGTTCTGGCCGATGATCATGCCCTGATAGACCTTGGTTCCAGGCACGACGAACAGCTTGCCCCGCTCTTCCAGATACCAAAGACCATAGGCCACTGCTTCGCCATCCTCGGTGGAGATCAAGACGCCATTGACGCGCCCGCCCACCGAACCCTTGTGTGGGGCATATTTCAGGAACATGCGGTTCATCACTCCGGTGCCGCGGGTGTCGGTGAGAAATTCGCCGTGATAGCCGATCAGCCCGCGCGCCGGGGCATGGAAGACCACGCGGGTCTTGCCGGCGCCGGTGGGACGCATGTCCACCATCTCGCCTTTGCGCATCGAGATCTTCTCGATGACAATGCCAGTATAGGCGTCG
>DATHLY010000209.1:0-4078 GCA_035487655.1 Rhizomicrobium sp.
CAAAAGGCGGCAGCAAGTCCGGCAACCGCAGCGCCGTCAGGCGCACGATGCCGGCCATCACCTGCAGCGCATTGCCGCTGAACATGGGCACCTGCGGCCACAAATCGATGGTCAGCGCGATGGTCATCAGCGCCGCAATCACCATCATGGTGTGGCGCAGATAGGCGCCCAGCATGTAGCGCGTATACAGGCCAAAGGGCGCAAAGTGGATGGGACGCGCGCCGCCGCTATTCATGAACGCGCCAGTTGCGGGCGCACGAATTCCCCATGACGCCAGACAATCAAGGTGAAAACGGCATAGGCGGTCCCCGCATAGAGCAGCAGGGGCGGCAGCAGCGCGCCCGCGACGCTGAGCGGCGCAGTAGAGGTGATCACCCATTCGCACAACAAATTCACCGACATCAGGGCCAGGCAGGAGAAGGGCAGCGCCAGCCAGTTGGTCATCCTGTTGGTTAGCGCCACGCCCAATAGCGCCATCAGCGGCGCAAGAAACGACAGCAGGCTGCGGGAAAAGCGCTCGGCCAACAGGCGCATCTGGGCGGCGCGGGCGTCCTTGTCGTGATAATCCGGAATGAACAACTGCTCGAATACGGTCTGCTCCGCCGTGTTGCTGATGCGCGCGGTGAATGGCAGAAGCTGATCCACCATCATCAGCTGGCTCATATCGCGCACCTTCATGGTGACAGGCGGGCCTTCCTTCAGAATCTCGGTGCAGTCGCGGCACTTGAGGGGATCGTCGCGCGTCGGCGCGCCATTCGCATTGGGCATGGGATGGGCGTCGGCAAAAGTATGGGACGTGAAATCATTGAGGTTCAGCACGATCCTGCCGCTGCGGTCGGGACCGTCCAGCCGCGCCTGGGCGGCGGTGACCACCCGCGAGGTGCGGGGCGCGATCTGCTGATAGACGAAAAGCGTGCGGTCCCTGCCGGCAACTGGATTTTTGACGGCGGCGGGCTCGCTGCCGGCTCCACTGGCATCGATTACCGGCACCGAGGCGCGCGGAGGCGGCACGCCACCCACGACATGATCCATGGCATAGGCGACATAAGAGGGAAAATAATAGAACTCGTTCTTGGCCACACCTTTCTTCAGCGAGCGCAACTCCGAGCTGAACAGGATGGAGCGCTGGGCATAGCGCGACAAAGGGTCGGCCACGCCGGAGCCGATGGTGCTGATCACCTGCCCCGCCAGCGCCACGATCAGGATCAGAACGCCCAATTGATAGGGGCCCAGCCCCGAGCCAAACAGCACCAACAGCTCGCGGTTTTCGCGCATACGCAGCAGCGTGAGATAGGACGCCATCAGAATCGCCACCGCCAGCGCCAGGTCGAAAATCTCCGTCGAGGTGCAGACGAGCACCAGCGCAATGCCCGCGAGATCGGCCTCGTGGCGCACAGCGTCGCGGAATACCCAGGTGAAGTGCTCCGCCAGGAAGATGGCCTCGATCAGGATGATCACCGCCAGAGCCCGTGAAGCAAGGCCTGAAAAGAAGCCGCGCGCATAATCGCCGCGCAGGAAATTGAGCAACGTCACGCGCAAGCCCGTCGCAGGCGCCGAGTCCAGGGGAAGCGCGGTCAAAGCCGGAATTCCTCGCCCAGATAGACGCGGCGCACGTCCTCGTGGCCGACAATCTCTTCGACCTCGCCTTGCGCCAGCACGCGGCCACTATCAATCACATAGGCGCGATCCACGATGCCCAACAACTCGCGGGCTTTGTGGTCGGTGATCAGGACGCCGACTTCGCGATCCGCCAGATGATGGATCATCTTCCCGATCTCGTCGGTGGCGTGCGGGTCCACGCCGGCAAAGGGTTCGTCCAACATGGCGAAGCTGGGCTCGCAAGCGAGCGTGATGGCGATTTCGCAGCGGCGGCGTTGGCCGCCGGACAGGCTGCCGACGCGAACTTTGCGGACTTCACCCAGGCGGAACTCTTCGATCAGCTCTTCCATCTTGGTCCTGCGCAAGGAGGCATGCGCCAGGCGCGCTTCCAATACCAGGGTAATGTTTTCCTCCACGGTCAGACCGCGCGGCACGAAGGGCGCCTGGGGCAGATAGGCGACGCCGAAACGCGCGCGGTCGTAAAACGGCATCGCCGTGACATTGTGGCCGTCCAGAGTAATGTGGCCGGCATCCGGTGTCAGCATGCCGGTCAGCATCTGAAACGTCGTGGTTTTGCCCGCGCCATTGGGGCCCAAAAGCCCCACCACCTCGCCGCGCTTAAGCGCAAGCGTGACATTTTCGATGACCCGCCGCCCGGCGAAGGACTTCACCAGATGCTGCGCAGAAAGCATGGCTTGCTCTTCGAATCTCCGAGGTGCCGCACCGGAGGCGTCACCAAGCCGAATCAGTTCCGGCGGCGCTTTTGGCCTTTTTGAGGATACTATGACGCAGGTTTTGGCCTGTACAGGCGCGGCCCGGAACCGCGCAGAGCTTGAAGAAATACTACCGATTGTTACGTAGTGAGCCCGTGCGAAACGGGCAAATATCGGCATTTAAGGTCCAAGGCTTGTGAATTCATCAAGGATTGAGAAGGAAGATGAGGCTGTTTTTGAGGGCAAATATAGGGACTTACCGTGGTGGCGAAGGTTGTGGCATAACCGTTTCAGGTTATGCTCCGTCAATCCGGCCATCCGGGCCGTGGGGCACGAGTTCTAACGACAGCACCGAGGGGCAATGACGACCCATTCCGCGGCCGCCGAACAAAAGGCCATTCTGGTTGAAACGGAGCAGCCCGAGCGCAAAAGCGTCGTCGACGACTTCGCCGGCTATCGCGCGCTGCGCCGCCGGATCGAGGATCTGGAGAATAGCGGCCAGAGCCTGCCCTTCTTCGAACCCCGCGATGGCGTCAGCCACAGCATCATCCGCCGCAACGAAAAAAGCCTCATCAGCTTTTCCGGCTACAACTATCTGGGTCTCAACGGCCATCCCGCCGTCACCGCGGCGGCCAAGAACGCTATCGACAAATACGGCACCAGCGCCTCCGCCAGCCGCATCGTCGCCGGGCAGATCGAGCTGCATGGCGAGTTGGAGCGCAAGCTCGCCGACTTCCTGGGCACCGATGACGCGCTGATCTTCATCAGCGGCTATCTCACCAATGTGAGCGTGATCTCGCACCTGCTGGCCCGCCCCGACGCCGTGATCTACGACTCCGGCGCCCATAACAGCATCATCACCGGCGCGCGCCTGTCCGGTGCCAAGACCTTCACCTATCCGAATGGCGACTGGGAAGGGTTGGACGCCCTGCTGCAAAAGGAACGCGCCGGCTTCCGCCGCGGGCTGATCGTGGCCGAAGGCGTCTACAGCATGGACGGCCAAATCCTGGACCTGAAGCGCGCGGTGGAAATCAAGAAGAAGCACGACATGCTCCTGATGGTCGACGAAGCCCATTCCTTCGGCATTGTGGGCAAAACCGGGCGCGGCGTCTGCGAGGAAGCCGGCATGCCGGTCGACAGCATCGACGTCTATATGGGTACCTTGAGCAAGACGCTGGCTTCCAGCGGCGGCTATATCGCCGGCGACCGCGGCTTGATCGAGTATTTGCGCTTCCTCTGCCCTGGCCTGATCTTCAGCGTTGGCCTGTCTCCCGCCGATACCGCCGCCGCCATGGCGGCGCTGGATATTCTTGAGCGCGAACCCCACCGCCCGAGGCGCCTGCGCGAGCGCGCCAAGTTCTTCCGCCAGGTGGCGCGGGAGAACGGCTTGATCGTAGGCGGCGATGAGGAATCGCCCGTTGCCTCCCTGATCGTGGGCGATGACAAGCTGGCCATGCTTCTGTCGCACAATCTCCTGGAGCGCGGCATCGAAGTGCAACCCATCGTGCGTCCGGCGGTTTCCGCCACCACGGCGCGGCTGCGTTTCTTCCTCACCGCCAACCATACCGAAGAGCAGATCCAGGAAACTGTTCCGGTGGTGGCCCAGGAACTGGAAAAGCTGCGCCGCGGCGCCGAATAACACGTGGCCGAAGGCGAAGGCCGTCCCTTGCGGGTCGCGCTGATCACCAGCTCTTACAATTTCATCGCCGATGGCGTGGCGCTGACCCTGAATCGGCTTGTGGGCTATCTGGAAAGCCACGGCGTCG
>DATHLY010000210.1:0-8791 GCA_035487655.1 Rhizomicrobium sp.
GGGAACGCGACCCGTGATCGGCGCGACCATTCCAGGATTCGTGCCCCAGGTCACAAACGGACACAACTGCGCTCCATCAATTTCAATGACCTTGTCGAAGGTCGCGCCGTCATCGGTCGGCAGGCTCCGCCAGTAGGCGACTGCTTTCTCCCATTCCGCGGCTTGAGGAGCGAACCGCTTGCCCTTCACGTAGGCGATGGTGGTCTCGTCGGGCGCGACCATGCCTGCGCGCGCGCCGGCCTCGATGCTCATGTTGCACAGGGTCATGCGCCCTTCCATGGAGAGCGCGCGGACGGCGTCACCGGCATATTCGATGACATAGCCGGTGCCGCCGGCCGTGCCGATCCTGGCGATCACCGCCAGCGCGATGTCCTTGGCGGTGACGCTTTCCGGCAGCTTGCCGTTCACCGTCACGCGCATGTTCTTGGAATGCTGAGCGCGCAAAGTCTGCGTCGCCAGCACATGTTCCACTTCGCTGGTGCCGATGCCGAAGGCCAGCGAACCGAAAGCGCCATGGGTGGAAGTGTGGCTGTCGCCGCAGACGATGGTGGTTCCCGGCAAGGTCCAGCCCTGTTCCGGACCGATGATATGCACGATGCCCTGGCGGATATCGTTCATCGGAAAATAATCGACGCCGAATTCATGCGCGTTCTTTTCCAGCGTCTCGACCTGCAACCTGGATTCCGGCTCGGTGATGCCCTGGTCGCGATCCTTGGTGGGGACATTGTGGTCGGCCACCGCCAAGGTCAGATCAGGGCGGCGGACCTTGCGGCCGGACAAGCGCAGGCCTTCAAAGGCCTGGGGACTGGTAACTTCATGTACCAGGTGACGGTCGATATAGAGCACGGGCGTCTCGCCGGGGGGAGAATCCACCAGATGCGCGTCCCAGATCTTGTCGTACAGCGTCTTGGCCATTTTGGTGCTCTTTGGTCGTCAGCTTTTTAGGCCTTTTGGGCGGCTTACATATAAGCCGCGGGCCAAATCTTCAACGCTGCGAAAAATATAGTACCGCCATGATAATAATGATGGCGATGAATTGGGCTAACACCCTGATCCGCATGAGTTTATTGGACCAGCTGCGGGCCGTGTCGCCACCCCGCCAAAGGGTGTAGAGCCCCAGGCACAGGACGACAAAGACGATGCCGACAGCAATGGCGACCAGAAGTTTCCCCATGGCGGGGTTATCCGCCCCTCCAAAGCCTGGCGCAAGGGACAGTTCGGCGCGAAGGGGTGAGGAGCGGCGCGCAAAGCGCGTGAGCGGGTCCAGTGGACCCGCGAAAGCGACGAACGCCGCGAGCCAAAGCGAGCGGCAGACCCGCTTCACGAAAAATCATTATGCCAGTGCGTCGATCTGATCGTTGGTAAAATTGCCCGGAACGATCGTCACCGGAATCGCCTGCACCGCCGCGCCGAACATGGAAACCAAAGGTCCCGGCCCTTCCTTTCCGGTGCCGGACGCCAGCACCAGGATGGAGATATCCGTGTCCTGTTTCAGCAGTTGCCCCACACAATCGGTGGTGAGGCCATAAAGGATCACCAGCTCGGGCAAGATGCCGGAGAGTTCATTCACCACCTTGGCGGCTTCGTGCAGCATGCCTTCGGCCTCGGCATAGGCCTCGTCCCGCATGATCTCTTCCACCCCGCGCCATTGCTGAAAATCCGGCGGCGTGGCGGCACAGAGCAGCGTGACGCGCCCGCCGGTATGCTGGGCGCGGCGAGTGGCAAAGCGCAAGGCCACGGCGCTTTCCTTGGTCTTGTCGATCACGACCAGGAATTTGCGCGGATTGCGCGGGGCGGCGGGACTGCTCATGAAATCAAGCTACAGGATCACGGGAAGAGTTTCACCCTCCCCTTGAGGGAGGGTCGAACGGACGAGCAAAGCCAGACCGTTCGGGGAGGGGTCACGCTCAGGTCCTCGAAAGATTACCCCTCCCCGAAAAATTCTCGCCGAATGCTCGAATTTTTCGACCCTCCCTCAAGGGGAGGGTCGAAACCCCGCACGGATTTACCGGGTGGTCTGGGTTGGGTGAGCCGAAACTGTGTGGTCCATTTCGGCAAACCGCTCTGACGATCAGACCAAGCCGCGCAGCACATCCACCAGGCGGCTGCATTGATCCTGCGTCCCGACCGTGATGCGCAGAAAGTCTTGGATACGAGGTTTGCGGAAATGCCGTACCAGAACGTCGCGCTCGCGAAGTTGGGCGGCGAGATGCGCGCCGCTGCGGCGGGGATGGCGCGCAAACAGGAAGTTCGCCGCGGACGGCAAAACCTCGAAGCCGAGTTCGGAAAGGTCTCGGAACAACAATTCCCGGCTCGCCATGATGCGCGCGCGCGTCTCCTGAAACCAGGCATCGTCCTCGATGGCCGCAACCGCCCCGGCAATGGCGAGGCAATCCAAGGGATAAGAGTTGAAGCTGTCCTTCACCCGTTCCAGCGCTTCGATCAACGGCCGTTGGCCAATGGCAAAGCCGACTCTGAGTCCCGCCAAGGCTCGCGATTTGGAAAGTGTCTGGATGACGAGCAGATTGTCGTGGCGCGCGACCAACGGCACCGCGCTCTCGGCGCCGAAGTCCACATAGGCCTCGTCGACAACCACCAATTGATCCGGATGCTCGGCCACCAACGCCTCGATCTCTCGGCGCGCGAGAGCAATACCGGTGGGGGCGTTCGGATTGGCAAGAAGAATGGCGCTGCAGGTCTGCCGGTAGTCGGCTAGCTGCACCCGCATGGCGGCGTCCAGAGGCACCTCTTCATAGGCAACGCCATAGAGACCGCAATAGACCGGGTAAAAGCTGTAGGTGATGTCGGGGAACAGCAGCGGCGCATCGTGCTTGAGTAGGGCTTGGAAGGTATGGGCCAAAACCTCATCCGAGCCGTTGCCGACAAAGACTTCCTCCGGCGCAACGCCGTAGCTCGCTGCGATCGCCTCGCGCAGGGCGGTGGCGCGCGGATCGGGATAGAGGCGCAGACGATCGGTTGCGGCAGCAATCGCCTCCGCGACGCGGGGCGAAGGTCCGTAAGGGTTCTCGTTGGTATTGAGCTTGATGAGGCCGTCCACTTTCGGCTGCTCGCCGGGCACATAAGGCGTCAGCGTGTGGACGACCGGACTCCAGAAGCGGCTCATGGGCGGATACTGATCCAGTGGTTCGGCTCGAGGAATTGATCGACTAGATAACACCGTAGCCCCAAAATCTCACCATGGCCGGGCCTGACCCGGCCATCCAACTTGTCGGCAGCTAAAGTTGGATGGGCGGCTCGTGAAGTTTACCCTCCGACCGCGCTTCGCGCGGTTCGGGGGGCCGCCCATGGTGATTTAGGGGCCTAGTTTCTGCTTTAGCGAATACAGGACTTCCAGCGCCTGTTTGGGTGTCAGGGCATCCGGCTCGATCGTCCTGAGCGCCTCTTCCACTTCGCTCACCTTCGCTTTGGGCGCGGTGGCGCCAAACAAAGGCAGATCGTCGATCCGCGCCAGCGGCTTGTGGCCTTCGCGCCCCTCTTCCAGCGCCTGCAGCACTTCTTCGGCGCGGTTGACCACGGCCTGCGGCAATCCCGCCAGCTTGGCGACATGGATGCCATAGGAACGGTCGGCGACGCCCGGCACAATCTCATGCAGAAAGACGATGCTGTCGTTCCATTCCCGCACCTTCATGGTGTAGGGAGCCATGGATTTCAGCCTTTCGCACAAGGCCACCATCTCGTGATAATGGGTGGCGAACAGCGCCCGGCTTTTGTTGGCCTCATGCAGATGCTCGGCCGCCGCCCAGGCGATCGCCAAGCCATCATAAGTGGCCGTGCCGCGCCCGATCTCATCCAGGATCACCAGCGATCGCGCCGTGGCCTGGTTCAGGATGGCGGCAGTCTCCACCATCTCGACCATGAAGGTGGAGCGTCCCGCCGCCAGATCGTCGCCCGCGCCCACGCGGCTGAACAAGCGGTCCACGATACCGATATGGGCCTCTTCCGCCGGCACGAAAGAGCCCATCTGCGCCAGGATGGCAATCAGCGCATTCTGGCGCAGGAAGGTGGATTTGCCCGCCATGTTGGGGCCGGTGACCAGCCACAAGCGGCCTTTTGCATGGGGAGACAGGTCGCAGTCATTGGGCACAAAAGGTCCGCCATTGGCGGACTGCAAGGCCGCTTCCACCACGGGATGCCGCCCACGCGTGATCTTGAAGCCAAGGCCGCCATCCATCCGCGGCCGCACATAGCGCGCCGCGATGGCCAGCTCGCCCAGCGCCGAAGCCACGTCCAACACGCCCAACGCATCGGCGATGGCGCTCAAGGCCTCGCCATGCTCGATGGCCAGCATCGCCATTTCATCGAACAGCGAGGCTTCCAGCGCCAGCGCCGCCTCGCCACTCTCGGCAATGCGCGAGGCCAGCGTCGCCAGTTCATCGGTGGAAAAACGCACCGCGCCCGCCATGGTCTGGCGGTGGCGGAAAGTCTGCTTATCCGCCATCAGCCTGTCGGCATGCTGCTGGGTGACTTCGATGAAATAACCCAAGACGCCATTATGCTTGATCTTGAGCTGGGTCACGCCGCTGCTGGTGCGATACTTGCCTTCCAGGCTTGCGATCACGCGGCGGGATTCGTCGCGCAGCGACCGAAGCTCATCCAAGGGAGCATGGGCGCCGCTTTTGATGAAGCCGCCATCGCGGGCGAGATAAGGCGGCTCTGCCACCAGCAAGAATTCCAGCCGGTCGAACAGGCGTGATACCGCGGCGATATTCTGGGTCAGCGAGTCGATCGCCTGTGAGGCCTCGCCGGCCAGCGATTCTTTGCTCAAATGATCCCGCAAGCCGCGCGCCGCCTTCACACCATCGCGCAGATTGGCGAGATCGCGCGGGCCGCCCCGCGCAACCGACAGCCGCCCCAAGGCACGGGCGATGTCGGGCGCGGCGCGCAAGCCGCCACGCGCCTTGCGGCGCAGTTCGCAATCCTTTGCAAAGGCTTCGACCGCATCATGGCGGGCGGCGATCTGCTTGACGTCGGTCAAGGGCGCTGCCAGGCGTGACGCCAACAGCCGCGCCCCGATCGCGGTAACGGTGCGGTCGATTGTGCCAAGGAGACTGGGGCTGCGCTGGCCGGCCAAAGATTGAGCCAGAGATTGAGCCAGAGATTGAGTCAGGGTTTCGGTCAATTCCAGATTGCGCCGCGTGGCCGCATCAATACCCATGAAGTGCGAGGGCGACACGCGCGCAATGCGTTGCAACGCCACCTTCCGGCCCTTCTGGGTCAGTTCCAGATAGGCGATCAAGGCGCCCGCCGCCGACAGCTCGGCTCTTGTGAAGGCGCCCAAGCCGTCCAGCGACAGCATGTTGTAGTGCGACGTCAGCGCGCGCTCGCCATTGGCGGAATCAAACCGGCTCCCCGGAAGCGGTGACAGGGCCGTGCCCAGTGACTTGAACAGCGCCGCCAAATCTTCCTGTGCCAAGATCGCGTCGGGTATCAGCAGCTCGCGCGGATTCAAGCGCGCCAGTTCGGTGGCGATTTCTTCGCGCGCCACCTGGGCAACCGAAAATTCGCCGGTGGACATGTCGGCCGAGGCAATGGCGAACTCCGCAGTCGATCGTCCCAAGGCCGCGAGCAGGTTGGACGAGCGTGCCTCCAGCAGCGCATCCTCGGTCAAGGTGCCTGGCGTCACCAGCCGCACAACTTCTCGCCTGACCACCGACTTGGAGCCGCGTTTTTTTGCTTCGGCAGGATCCTCCACCTGCTCGCACACCGCCACGCGATAGCCCTTGCGGATCAGCTTCTCGAGATAGGACTCCGCCGCATGCACCGGCACGCCGCACATGGGGATGTCTTCGCCTTGATGCTTGCCGCGCTTGGTGAGCGCGATATCCAGCGCCTCCGCCGCTTTTGCTGCGTCCGCGAAGAACAGCTCATAGAAATCGCCCATGCGGTAGAACAGGAGATAGTCCGTGTGCGCTGCTTTTAGCGCGAGATATTGCGCCATCATAGGGGTTGCATCGCCCGCCCCCAGCGCCTCCGCTGGCTGTATACCGAGATCCATCTCGCTCATGCGGCGAGACCATAGCAGACGAGGGCACACGTCTGCGTCACCGAAGCTTGATGCAATCGCCGCATGCGTGGTTATCCTGTGGAAAATTCCAAGACCAGCGCCCCATAAGCAGGTATCCGATGTCCCGCCCATCCTTCACCGACGAAGAAGCCCTTGCATTCCATGCGGGCGACAAGCCGGGGAAGCTGGAAGTGGTGCCCACCAAGCCGATGGCGACCCAGCGGGATTTGAGCCTGGCCTATTCGCCGGGCGTGGCGGTGCCGGTGCTGCGGATCGCCGAAAATCCCGAACTTGCCTTCGACTATACCGCCAAGGGCAATCTGGTGGCCGTGATCTCCAACGGCACCGCCATTCTGGGCCTGGGCGATCTGGGAGCGCTGGCCTCCAAGCCGGTGATGGAAGGCAAGGCGGTGCTGTTCAAGCGTTTCGCCGACGTCAATTCCATCGACCTGGAAATCGACACCAAGGATGTGGACGCCTTCATCAATGCGGTGCGGTATCTGGGGCCCAGCTTCGGCGGCATCAACTTGGAGGACATCAAGGCGCCGGACTGCTTCATCATCGAGGAGAAGCTGCGCGAGTTGATGGACATTCCGGTCTTCCATGACGACCAGCATGGCACCGCCATCATTTCCGCCGCCGGCGTCATCAACGCTGCCCATCTCACCAACCGCAAGCTGGGAGACCTGAAGGTCGTGTGCAACGGTGCAGGCGCCGCCGGCATCGCCTGCATCGAACTGCTCAAGTCCATGGGCGTCAAAAGCGATAATGTGATTCTTTGCGACACCAAGGGCGTGGTCTATCGCGGCCGCACCGAAGGCATGAACCAGTGGAAATCGGCGCACGCCGTGAACACCAAGGCGCGCACACTGAGCGATGCCATGGTGGGCTGCGACGTGTTCCTGGGCTTGTCGGCCAAGGGCGCGCTGACCGCCGACATGGTGCGCAGCATGGCCGCCTCGCCCATCATTTTCGCCATGGCCAATCCCGATCCCGAAATCACGCCCGAAGACGCCAAGGCGGTGAGGGGCGATGTGATCGTCGCCACGGGGCGAAGCGACTATCCCAACCAGGTCAACAATGTGTTGGGCTTTCCCTATATCTTCCGCGGCGCGCTGGATGTGCGCGCCACCACCATCAATGAAGGGATGAAGATCGCCGCCGCCGAAGCCATTGCGGCGCTGGCGCGCGAAGACGTTCCCGACGAAGTCGCCGCTGCCTATCGCGGCGCGCGGCCCGTTTATGGCCCGGAATATATCATCCCCTCGCCTTTCGACCCGCGCCTGATCTCCCGGGTGTCGGCGGCGGTGGCGGAAGCGGCGATGAAGACCGGCGTCGCCAAGAAAAACATCGCCGACCTTGCCGCCTACCAATTCCAGCTGTCGGCGCGCCTGGACCCGTCGGCGGGCCTGTTCCAGATGGTCACCAATGCGGTGCGCGCCAAGCCCAAGCGGGTTGTGTTCGCGGAAGGCGAAGAAGACTGCGTGATCCGCGCCGCCGCCGCCTTCCAGAATTCCGGCATGGGCAAGGCGATCCTGGTAGGGCGTCCGGATGTGGTGAAAGCCGGATTCCGCCGCGCCGGCATCGACGAGCATCTGCTGGAAATTCGCGTCCCCCATTCCGCCGAGGAGGCCACGCCTTACATCGAGGCGCTCTACAAGCGGGTGCAGCGGCGTGGCGCGCTCTATCGCGACGCGGTGCGCATGGTGACCAACGACCGCAACATCTATGCCGCCTGCATGCTCAAGGCGGGCGACGCCGATGCCATGGTCACGGGAGTGACACGCACCTATGCCACCTCCCTCTCCGACGTGCGCCAGGTGCTGGACCCGCCGGCGGGCCAGCGGCCAATCGGCATGCAGGCGATTTTCGCCAAGGGCCGGGTGGTGCTGATCGCCGATACGTCGGTAACGGAAATGCCCACCGCCGAGCAGCTGGCCGACATTGCGATCCAGGCAGCTGCCGCCGCCAGGCGCTTCGGCATCACGCCCCGGGTGGCACTGTTGGCCTCTTCCACATTCGGTTTCCCCCGCAGTGAACGCAGTGAGCGCATCATCGAGGCCGTGCAGATTCTGGAAAATCGCGGGGTCGATTTCGAATATGACGGCGAAATGGCGGTGGATGCGGCGCTGGATAAGGACAAGCTGGCGCTCTATCCCTTCGTCCGCCTCACCGATACCGCCAATGTGTTGATCATGCCGGCCATCCATTCCGCCTCCATCTCTACCAAGCTCCTGCAGCAGATGGGCGGCGCGAGCGTGATGGGCCCGATGCTGGTGGGGCTGGAAAAGTCGGTGCAGATCGCGCCCCTGGGCGCCAAGATGAGCGATATCTATAACGCCGCGGTCATCGCGGCGTATGATATTAACCGGTGACGGCCATCCTGGTGTTGTTTTCCTCTCCCCTTGTGGGGGAGGAAATTTGTGAGCGGACTTGATAACAAGCGGATCTAGCGCACTATTGTCCGAAAGCCCTGCCATGAATTTTCCCGCCATCACCTCCTTCATGAACCACATCTGGGATGACGAGATTATCCCGGTCCTGACTGACTACATCCGCATTCCCAACAAGAGTCCGGCTTTCGATTCCGACTGGGAAAAGCATGGCTATATGGAACAGGCGGTCGGGATGTTCACCGCCTGGGCGAAAGGCAAGCTCAGGCATTTTCCCGGCTCGTCGCTAGAAGTTGTCAGGCTCAAAGGTCGCACGCCGCTGATCTTTATCGAAATCCCTGGCACAGGATCTGGTACGGTCCTGATGTACGGC
>DATHLY010000211.1:0-6965 GCA_035487655.1 Rhizomicrobium sp.
TCATAAGGGACGTGGCGATAGGCTTCCTGTTCCATTTCTTCTTGCGTCCGCGCCGATCCGGCCCGCCCAAGCGCGGGCGAGCAATCAACCGGCTGGCACACAAAGGGGCAAGGCCATTGGCCAACCACTCACAGGTGCGTGAACCGGCCGTGCCAGAGTCTAGCGCGGGGACTCAAGCCCTAGTAGGGGGTCGTAAAACCCCAACTATTCCGCCGCGATTTTCGCCACGCGAGCCGCGTCCCGCTCGCGTTATTGGCGGCGCAGTGAGTCGATCAGGACAAAGTCGGCGACGTAAAGGCGCTCGATGCGGCGGCGCTGGCTTTGGCTGAGCAACAACTGCGCGCGCGACGCGCGATTGAGCCAAGGCAAAGTTCCAATCTTGTAAGGCGCGAGATAGGCAGTGAGCGCGGCACCGTCCTCGCCCAACACAAACACATCCTTCACCAGCAGCGTGCCTTTTTCGGGATCGGTGACGAACCAGCTTTGCGGCCGCATCACGAAATCCCCTTCGCCGCGCATCACGCTCGCCAAGGCGCGACAAGATCGAACGCATTTGTAATGTGGCCTTCGCAAACCAAATTGGCGCGGCATCGCACGAATTTTCATTTGCCAACATTTCACATCGGACCCTGGTCGGCGAGTTATATGCAACCGGAGCTCATCTGCGCGTTGGCAGTTGTGGTGAAATCCGGGAGAATGCAACTTCCGCAAGAGGGGGCACCGCATGACCGCCGATAAGCCATCAGACAGTGAAACAGTTCTCGTCGCCGAGACCGGCTTGGGCAAATACCAAGTGGAGGCGCGGATGGGTGATGCCGCACTGTTGATCGACGAGCCGGTGGCGGCCGGTGGGCTGGGCTCGGGCCCCAATCCTTATGACCTGATCAGCGCAGCCGTTGGGGCCTGCACCACCATGACCGTGCGCCTCTATGCCAATCACAAAGGCTGGCCGCTCAGCCGAGTCCGCGCCGCCGTGCGCCACAGCCGCGCAAGCCTTCAGGCCAAGGACCGTTTCGAGCTCGCCATCACCCTGGAGGGGGACCTGGATGCGGCCCAGCGCACCCGGCTGATGGAGATCGCTGAGCGCTGCCCGGTTCACCTGACCCTGGCGAGGGGGTCGGAGGTCCAGGCCCGGCTGATGCCAAAGGAGAAAGTCGTGTCCATGCGGCCCATCGAAAGCGCCGGCCATATGAGCTGTATGGAAGAGGCCTGCGCCGATTGATCCAGCGCATTCTCTCTTTTCAGAATGTTGATAGTCTCTTATAAGAGACGAATGGATATTATCAGAGACAACCCCGAAAGCACAGAATCCCAGATCGCGCAACGGGTCCGGCTGGAGCGCGACCTGCGGAACTGGTCCCTGGCCGAGCTGGCAGAGCACTCCGGCGTCTCCAAACCGATGATCTCCAAGATTGAGCGGGAGGAGGTCAGCCCCACCGCCGCGATCCTGGCCCGTTTGGCGACGGCCTTCGACATGACCCTTGCCACCCTCCTGCTCCGGGCCGAGGGCGGGCCCCGGCTGTCCCGCGCCGTGACCCAACCGATCTGGCGCGACCCTGCCACCGGCTATGTCCGCAAGCAGGTATTCAGCCGTCCCGACCATCCGCTGGAACTGGTGGAGGTGGATCTACCCCCCGGCCAGAAGGTCAGCTTCCCCGCCTGGTCTTATGCCCATATCCGCCAGATCGTCTGGGTGCGCAAAGGCCGGCTGAGCCTGAGCGAAGGTAACGAGCGTCATGAGCTGCGCCCCGGCGATTGTCTGGGCTTTGGCCCGCCTTCGGCGGTGACCTTCGCCAATGAGAGCGAAGTCCCCTGCTCCTATGTCGTCGCCTTGGCGCGGAGCTGAAGATGGAAATCCGCGCTATCACCGACACCCCCGCTATCCGCGCCGGCCTGCGCCACCTGCTGGTGGACGCGGTGGATCAGGGCGGATCGGTGCATTTTATGGCCCCACTGTCGCCCGGGGAAGCGGACGCCTTCTGGGACGGCGCGCTCGCATCGATGGCGCGCGGCGAACGGCTGATGTTTGCCGCTTTCGACGGGGAATGTCTGGTGGGTACGGTCACCATCATCCTGAAATCTCCGCCGAACGCGCCGCACCGTGCCGAGATCGCCAAGATGATGACGTTAAGCACTCATCGCCGCCGCGGCATCGCACGCGCTCTGCTGCGCTATGCCGAGCGCGAAGGCCTGAACCATGGCAAGACCCTGTTGACACTGGACACCGCCGCGGAAGGCGGTTCTTCGGTGCTTTATAAATCGGAGGGTTTCACGTTCATGGGCACAATGCCCGGCCATGCCTATCGACCGCATGGCGGACTCTGCAGCACACATTTTTATTACAAGCACATCCGCTGAATCGCTGGCGTATCACATTTCCGCAATGTGACGTCCATCTTGTGGGTTGTCACAAAAGTTTCCGACACAAGCCGCGACGCGTCATGAAAGTGCAACAAACGGCCGCAGTCGGGAACATTGCCGCCGCAGTGGAGCGACTTTACGCTTTCAACATGCCCTACAAAATTCAGTATTTTCGCGACGGCAAACACTACACGGAAGTCTATTGGGACGGGCCGCTGCCGGAGACACGCGAAACCGCGCGCCGCGGCATCAAGCGCAACCGTGCCGAATATGCGGCGATCCTCGACCTGGATCATGACGCAAAGCCGGTCGAGATCCTGCGTCCGTCCTGATCATCCCATTCGGCCACGGCATTAACTACGAAGGCCGGTGGTAGCGGTTTCACGGACATGCTTAACTCCGCCGAAATTGGCGGGGGCCATGGGACGTTACGACCGCATACACCGGGGCATCGGATATTCCCTTCACAGTCTGGGCGCGCGCCGCTGGCGTTGGGAGGTCAGCCCTCCTTCCTCCGTGCAGGGTCTTCATTGCGAAAGCGGTGAGATCGAAGGCGAGATGCGGGATGCCGACACCGTCGCCCAGAACATCATCGAGCAGCAAACCGGCCAATTTACGCTCTAAGCGCCCCCGCGCCTCCAATCGACTCTTGCCAGCCACAAGCCTAGCCTTCCACAAACTGCAAATGGGGAGGTTGGACCATGTCGCGCAAGCTTGCTGCCGAATTCATTGGAACGGCGTGGTTGGTATTGGGCGGATGCGGATCTGCGGTGCTGGCCGCCGCTTTCCCGCAGCTGGGCATTGGCTTTGTCGGCGTCGCATTCGCTTTTGGTTTGACCGTGCTGACCATGGCCTATGCCGTCGGCCATGTCTCGGGCTGTCATCTCAATCCCGCCGTGTCGGTGGGGCTGTGGGCGGGCGGGCGCTTTCCTGCGGCCGATCTTGCCGGCTACGTCATCGCCCAGGTGCTGGGCGGCATCGCGGGCGCGGGCATCCTGTATGTGATCGCCAGCGGCCATGCCGGTTTTGACGCGCATGCCGGTTTCGCCAGCAACGGATATGGCGAGCATTCGCCGGGCGGCTATGGCCTGGCTTCGGCGCTCGTGTGCGAAGTTGCGATGACCTTCGCCTTCCTGTTCGTGATCCTGGGGGCCACCCATGGGAAAGCGCCGACAGGCTTTGCACCCGTCGCCATCGGCCTGTGCCTCACCTTGATCCACCTGATCTCGATTCCGGTGACCAACACCTCCGTCAATCCAGCGCGTTCCACTGCGCCGGCCTTGTTCGCGGGCGGCTGGGCGCTGGAGCAGCTCTGGCTGTTCTGGGTGGCGCCGATTGCGGGGGCGGTCCTTGCGGGCTTTGTCTATCGCTGGCTGAGCCCCGATGAACCTGCAGCCGTGAACGTGGCGGGGCGCTGATCACCCGTTTCACGCGGCGTCGTGGAAGATGATGCCCAGCGTGTGGCGTTGGCCGGTTTCAACCCGGCTGACGCCATGGCGCATTTTCACCTGATAGTTACCGCGAGTGCCTTTCACCGGGCGGTTGTTGACGGCAAAAACCACGCCATCGCCCTTACGCAGCGGCACCACCATCACACGCGACTGCTGACGTGGGCGCTGTTCGGTCAGCACAAACTCCCCGCCGGTGAAATCCCGGCCCGGCTCCGACAGCAGCACCGCCACCTGAAGGGGAAAGACTTCCGCGCCATACAGGTCCTGATGCAGGCAGTTGTAGTCGCCCGGTCCGTAGTGCAGCAGCAAGGGCGTGGGTCGGATCTGTCCTGCCTTATGACAGCGCGCGATATAGCCGGCATGGTCTTCGGGAAAGCGCGTCTTGTCACGCAATCGCTCCTGCCATGCATTGGCGATTGGCGCGAGATGGGGATAGAGCGCAATGCGCAGCTTCTCTACCAGGCGCGGGAGAGGATAGGCGAAATATCGGTATTCGCCGCGGCCGAAGCCATGACGCGCCATTACCACCGTGCTGCGGAAGACTGCGTCCCGCTCATATAGCGCCGCGACATGTTCGCAATCGGAGCCGGTCATGAGGCCCGGCAACAGTGCCCAGCCTTGTCCGTCCAACTCGGCGCCGGCCTGTTTCCAATCTTGGCCCCAATCCTGTTTCAGTCCGGTCATGGGGGGACATTAGCCGCTTCCGTGTCGCGCATGCCTCCCATATTCTGCGTTCAAATTTCGGAGTGGTGAGCGGCGTGACGACAATTTATGGAATAAAGAACTGCGATACGATGAAGCGCGCCCGCGCCTGGCTGGACAGCCACAAGGTCGCCTATAGCTTCCATGACTACAAAGCGGCAAGCATCGACAAGCCGACGCTGGAAAGCTGGATCAAGAAAGTGGGTTGGGAAGTGCTGCTCAACCGCGCCGGCACCACCTTCAAGAAATTGCCCGATGCCGACAAAGACGGTATCACCGAAAAACGCGCCATCGCCCTGATGCTGGCGCAGCCGTCCATGATCAAGCGGCCGGTGCTGGAGGCAAAAGGCAAGCTTACCGTCGGTTTCAAGCCCGAAGAGTACAAGGCCCTGTTCGGCTAGCGCGCGGCGTCCTTCAGCGCCTCAATATCGATCTTCTTCATGCCCATCATGGCGCCCATCACCTTGTTGGCCTTGGGCCCGGTCATCAACTCGGGCAGCCCGGCATAGTTGATCTGCCAGCTGACGCCGAACTTGTCCTTGGTCCAGCCACAGACATTGGGTTTGGCCGACAGCGCCTCCCACAGCCGGTCGATCTCGGCCTGTTCGGTGCAGTTGACCAAGAGCGAGAAGGCTTCATCCAACGCGTAGGCCGGCCCGCCATTGAGCGCGGTGAGGCTAAGGCCCGCCAGTTCGAAGCTCACCACCATCACACTGCCCTTGGGTCCCGGACCGGCATCGCCATAGCGCGACACATGCGTGATCTTGGAGTCGGGGAAGAGCGAAACGTAATAGTTGGCCGCATCTTCGGCCTGGTCGTTGAACCACAGAAAGGGCGCGATGGATGTAATGGTCATGAGAAGCTCCTTTGACCGGGCATGTTCGCCCATGGTCCCGTCAGATCGTCTTGGCCAAGGCTTCCAGCTGTTCGGCGCACAGACCCCAGCCGGGATAGAAGCCCATTTCCTCATGCTTCTTGCGGTCTGCCTCGCTCCAGTGACGGACCGTGGCTGTGTAACGGGTTTTGTTGCCTTCCGGTTCAAATGTGACAGTGGCCACCATGAAGGGCGTGCCATCCTTGGGCACCCAGTCGCCCGTAAAGCCATCGGTGAAGACGAGTTTCCTGCCCGGCACCACCTCCAGATACTGGCCGGGGCAAGGCGCTTCCTGGCCTTGCGGGCTCTTCATCACAATGTTGCAGGCCCCGCCGGCACGCAGGTCCACCTCGGCAACCGGGGTGGTCCAGGGCTTGGGCGCGAACCATTGCTTGATCAATTCCGGCGTGGTCCAGCAGCGGAACAGCGTGTCAGCGGGGGCGTCCAACAGGCGGGTCAAAGTCATTTCATGAACGGTCATTTTGTCCTCCAAATTTCATGGGCAAGATTCGGCCCAAGGACGGCGGAAGAAAGGCAGGGCCGACAGGAACCTCGCCGATTTATTTTTCCCCCATATGTCGGGAAAGGGCATAGTGCGCCGTCCTCGGAATTAATGAAGGTGGCCAATGCTCTACACCCTGCTCTGCTACAACAAGGAAGACGTTGTCTGGTCCTGGACCAAGGAGGAAGACGACGCCGTCATGAACCGCCTGTCGGTGGTTCACGAAAAGCTGGTCCGGCAGGGAAAGCTGGGGCCATCCTTGCGGCTGTTGCCTACCACCGCCGCGGCCACTTTGCGCAGCGGCATGGTGATCGACGGGCCTTTCGCCGAGACCAAGGAACAGCTGCTGGGTTTCTATGTCATCGATGTGGAAAATCTGGACGCCGCGCTGGAGGTGGCCAAGGAGCTTTCCGCCGCCAATCCTACTAGCGCTTATGAAATCCGGCCCATCGCGCTTTACGTTCCGGAAGCCCGCCCCAACGCCCCCAAAGAAGTGGTCAGGGTCTATTGATGACGGATTTGGCCTGGATCCACGGCGCCCTCACCGCCGCCCGGCCGCAAGCCATCGGCGCGCTGCTGCGCTATTTCCGCGACATGGACCAGGCCGAGGAAGCGTTCCAGGACGCCTGCCTGAGGGCCATGAAAAGTTGGCCCGAGAATGGGCCGCCGCGCGATCCGACCGCCTGGCTGATCCTGGTGGGCCGCAATGCTGCCCTGGACGGGGTGCGCAAGCAAAGCCGCATCACCGAGCTGCCGCCGGACGAGGAAATATCCGACCTGGAGGATGCGGAAAGTCAGCTGGCCGAGCGGCTGGACGGCTCGCATTATCGCGACGACGTACTCAGGCTGCTCTTCATCTGCTGCCACCCGGACTTGCCGGCGACCCAGCAAATTGCGCTGGCCTTGCGCATCGTCTCCGGCCTCAGCGTGGCACAAATCGCGCGCGCCTTCCTGGTCGGCGAGGCCGCGATGGAGCAGCGCATCACCCGCGCCAAGCAGCGCGTCGCTAACGCGGACATTCCCTTCGAAACGCCGGGCGCGGCCGAGCGGGCGGAGCGTCTCGCCGCGGTGGCGG
>DATHLY010000212.1:0-5224 GCA_035487655.1 Rhizomicrobium sp.
CGATCAGAAGGCTTATGCCCGGCTTACCCGGACGATGCTCAACCATTTGGCGCTGGGCGACCAGACCGACGGCGAGCAATCCTCCGATGAAAATGCCGAAGGACAAAATCCCGAAGGCGAAAACAAGGATGGCGAGGACCAGGACGCTCAGCAGGATGGCGAAAGCGCCACGACCGAATCCGCCGCCGATGCCGAAGACGGCGATCCTGTGGAGGGAGAAACTTCGTCCGAACAATCCGAGGATCTGAGCGACGCCACCGAGCCGGAGGACGGCGCCAAGCCCCAACGGCACGAAGCTGCTTTCGCCCACCAGGACGAATGGGGCTACAAGGTCTACACCGCCGAGTTCGACGAAGAGATCGCAGCTGCCGATCTCTGCGAGCCGGAAGAGTTGGCGCGGCTGCGCGGTTTCCTGGACCAGCAGCTTTCGTCCCTGCAAGGCGTCGTGTCGCGACTGGCCAACAAGCTGCAGCGCCTGTTGATGGCGCAGCAAAATCGGCATTGGGAATATGACCTGGAAGAAGGCATGCTCGATGCCTCGCGGCTCACCCGCATCATCATCGATCCCATGCATCCCCTCTCCTTCAAGCGGGAGAAGGACACCACCTTCCGCGACACCTGTGTCACGCTGCTGCTCGACAATTCCGGCTCCATGCGCGGACGCCCCATCATGGTGGCGGCGATGTGTGCCGATATTTTAGGCCGCACCTTGGAGCGCGTGGGCGTGAAGACCGAGATACTGGGCTTCACCACGCGAGCTTGGAAAGGCGGGCAATCGCGGGAGAAATGGATCGCCGCCGGCAAGCCGCCTCAGCCGGGCCGGCTGAATGATCTGCGCCACATCGTCTACAAGGCCGCCGACGAACCTTGGCGGCGGGCCAAGCGCAATCTGGGCCTGATGATGCGCGAAGGCCTGCTCAAGGAGAATATCGATGGGGAGGCGCTGACCTGGGCGCACAACCGCCTCATCGCCCGAACCGAGCAGCGCAAGATCCTGATGGTGATTTCCGACGGCGCCCCGGTGGATGATTCAACCCTGTCGGTGAATGCGGGCAATTACCTGGAACAGCATTTGCGGCGGGTGATCGAGGAAATCGAGACGCGCTCAAGCGTAGAACTCACCGCCATTGGCATCGGTCATGACGTGACGCGCTATTACAGCAAGGCTGTAACGATTGTGGATGCGGAACAGTTGGGCGGCGCCATGACCGAGCAGCTGATCGATCTGTTCGCGGAAAAGGCGCCAACGGGCCGTCGCAGGCGCCGTGCGGCTTAAATAAGATCAGGCCGCCTGTTCGGCGGCCTTCTTATTTGATTGTCAGGCGGCCTTCTCGGCCGCCTTTTTGGCAATGGCGCGCTTCAGGCGCAAAGCCCGCGGCGAGAGCAGGCCGTCCTTGGTCTTCAGGATGAAGGGATCAAGGCCGCCATTGCGGTCCACCGAACGCAGGGCGTTCATGGATATCCGCAGCTTGTAGCTGTTGCCGAGAATATCGCTCGCCAGCGCGATGACCTGCAGGTTCGGACGGTAGACCCGCTTGGTCTTGTTGTTGGCGTGGCTGACATTGTGGCCAACTTGGGTGCCTTTTCCGGTCAATTCGCAGCGGCGCGACATGGGCGGTTCTCACGATTCGAAAGGATTTTCGCGGGGGTGCTCCCGCAAAAGAGCGGGGTTCATAGGCAAATCAGGGCCTTAGGTCAAGCAAGAAGCGAGGGGAGTCGCGAACAAAGGCCCGCTTGGTAACGCCCCGAAAGAGCCAATATAAACAGGCACCTTGTAGCCATCGATCCCTGGAACACCATGAAAGCAGTTGCCCCATCGCTGTTGTTTGCCGCCCTTGGCTGGGCCTCGCCGGTCCTGGCGGCCGGTGGGGCGGGCGGCGAGACCCCGCCCCTGCTCGCCTCCCGGCTGGAGGTGGCCATGACACTCTATGCCGGCGGCATCACCATGGGGCATATGGACCTGGACGCTACCCAGCGCGGCGGGGAATACCATGCCGTATCCACCCTGCAGACTTTGGGCGTGGTCAACGCCTTCTGGCAATCCGAGATCCAAGCGACATCGACCGGCAAATTGGGCGCCAAGAACTTCGTCCCCGGCCTTTACGACAGCTTCTACACCGGCAAATCCGGCCGCAAACAGGAAGTGTCGCTGACCTATGAGGGCGCATTGCCGCCCCGGCTATATGCCGATCCCGCCTATTCCACCACGGGCTTTGAAGTGAAGCCCGACGAAACAAAAAACACGCTCGATCCGCTGAGCGCGATAACCCTGATCTTCAGCGGTCTGGGCGCCGACGCTGGCAATCCTTGTGCCATCACCGCTCCGGTATTCGACGGCCGCCGTCGCTATGACATCGAGGTGACCAAGGTGAAGGATGTCGATGTTCGGATGGATAGCGGGCTTTATCAGGGCAAGGCCATGCAATGCGACGTCCGGTATCGCCAGATATCAGGATTCAGGCCCAGGGTGCTGAAGGAGAACGAGAAGTTCCCCGTGATCCATGCCTGGTTCGTTGCCTTGCCCAGCACCGTTGCGGGGCGCGATTATGTGGTGCCGGTCCGGGTCTGGGCCGAAACCAAATATGGGGTTTTGGCGATCCTGGCCAATTCCGTGAAGGTGGATGGGCAGATTCCGAAGGGATTCAAGCCCTAAGACCGAGCAGATGGGGCCGTTGGAAACCGGGACTTCCGGTCCTGGGCAAATCGTCAGGGTACGGAATAGAGTCGCTGCAGCCAGACAAAGCCCGACCCTTCGAATCAGCCACAAGATATGGTGGTTCCGTTCGTTTCAGAGACATCTAAATGTATGAGAACAAAGGCAGATATTGAATTGGTTGGTGATTCGGGCCTCTAATGTTCTGTTTTCGTATCAGTTCATGTCACGGCATCCACAGCTCGCTAGATGTTCAAACATGAAGAAATTGATACGGATTTTCCGGCATCGTTTTTTCTTGCGTCCGGCGCGGTCCCACCCAATCTGACCCTCATGCACGTCACAGGCACACGCACCAGACCGGCCCCGCAGAAGGTGACGGCGGTTCTGGGCCCCACCAATACCGGCAAGACCTTTTTCGCCATCGAACGCATGCTGGCCCACAAATCCGGCATGATCGGGCTGCCGCTCAGACTTCTGGCGCGCGAGGTCTATGACCGGATTATGAAGCTGCGCGGGCCTCATGAAGTGGCGCTGATCACGGGCGAGGAAAAAATCGTTCCCAAGGCTCCGCGCTTCTATGTCTGCACCGTCGAGGCGATGCCGCTGGATATTCCCGTCGCCTGTCTGGTGATCGACGAGATCCAGCTTTGCGCCGATCCCGAGCGCGGCCATGTCTTCACCGACCGGCTGCTCAACGCCCGCGGCCAGGAAGAAACCATGCTCCTGGGAAGCGACACCATGCGGGGCATCATCCAGCGCTTCATTCCCAAGGCCTGGTTCATCACCCGTCCCCGCTTTTCCGATCTCGCTTACACGGGTGCAAAGAAGCTCACCCGCCTGCCCCGGCGCTCCGCGGTGGTGGGATTTTCCGCCGACGATGTCTATGGCATTGCCGAAGTCATCCGCCGCCAGCGCGGCGGGGCTGCGGTCGTGCTGGGCGCGCTAAGTCCCCGTACCCGCAATGCGCAGGTTGAGCTCTATCAATCCGGCGATGTCGATTTCCTGGTGGCGACCGACGCCATCGGCATGGGCCTCAACATGGACGTGGATCACGTCGCCTTTGCCGCCCGCGAGAAGTTCGATGGCGCGCGGTTGCGGCAACTCCGTGCCGACGAGATCGGGCAGATAGCGGGACGCGCCGGTCGGCACATGAATGACGGCACTTTCGGCGTCACCACCGACTGTGAGCCGTTTGAGGACGAGCTGGCACAAAGGATCGAGACCCATCGCTACGATCCGGTGCGCGTGTTGCAATGGCGCAATGCGGACCTCGATTTCCGCAGCCTCGCGGCCCTCAATGACAGTCTGGACGCGTCCCCGCCGGAACGCGGATTGACCCGAGCGCGGCCCGCCAGCGACGCGGTGGCGCTGAAGCTCCTGTCGGATGACGAAGAGATCGAGGCAACAGCCGCTTCGCGCGAGGCCGTGGCGAAATTGTGGGATGTTTGCCAGCTGCCAGACTTCCGCAAACTTTCCACGGACGAGCACGTCAAGCTGGTACGCGCCATCTATCTCTTCCTGATGGGCCAGCACCATGTCATTCCGGACGACTGGTTGGCGCGTCACATCGCCCGCGCCGATGTCACCGAAGGTGATGTCGCCACCCTGTCGGGAAGATTGGCGCAGATCCGCACCTATACTTATGCCGCCCATCGCGCGGGATGGACAAGGGATGCCGCGCATTGGCAAGGCATCACGCGGGCAGTGGAAGACCGGCTGTCGGATGCACTGCATGAAAGGCTGACGCAACGTTTCATCGACCGGCGGACAACGGTCCTGATGAAACATCTGCGCGACGATGAATTTGCCTCGCTGACGCTGGATGAAGCCGGTGGCGTCTCCATCGGTGGCGAAGCCATTGGCAAGCTGGAAGGCTTTCGCTTCGTGCCCGATCCGCGCGCAGTTGATGAAAATGGGTACGCCATGCGCGGCGGAGACATCCATGGCCGCACCTTGAGGGCGGCGGCGCTCAAGGGCTTGGAGAGCGAGATTATGGCCCGCAGCAACGCGCTTGCCGCGGCCAGCGATTCCGCCATCACCTTGAGCGAACATGGCAAGTTGTGGTGGGACGGCGCCATTGTCGCAAAGTTGACCGCAGGCGCCACACCCTTGACGCCGGCGATTCAGATGGTGGCGGACGCGCATGTGAAAACCGACAGCTTGCAGGATCGGCTGCAAAGCTGGGTGACGGCGCGCATCGCCACAAAGCTCCTACCCCTGCTCGCCTTGCGCGACGCCGCCGACGCCAAAACCGGAACGGAGAATGCTCTGGCGGGACAGGCGCGCGGCATCGCCCATCAGCTGGCCGAGAATTTCGCCAGCCTGGATCGCGCCGCACTTTCGTTGCCGGAAAATATCGGCGCCCTGGTGAGAGCGCTGCGTCCCTTCCGTGTTTGGTTCGGTCGGCGCACGGTCTATCTGCCGAAGCTGCTCAGGCCCGACGCCGCGGCCCTGCTCACGCTGCTCTGGGGCGTATGGACGAAGAGGGACGCGCTCCCTGCATCGCCGGCCCCCGGCCTTACTTCCTTTGCCGTCGACAAGGGCGTGGATGCCAGGTCCCTTCAGGCG
>DATHLY010000213.1:0-8862 GCA_035487655.1 Rhizomicrobium sp.
ACCTATATCGTCAATTTCAAGCGCGTGATCATGCGCAAGCTGGTGCTCGGAATTGCCGACGGCACCATGAAGGTGGACGGCAAGGTGGTCTATGAAGCCAAGGGCTTGAAGGTCGGATTGTATACTGACGCAGCTATGGCCTTGGCGCAAAGCGCAGCAGCTTCCGCCTGACGCTGAGGGTTTCATGAAAAGAGTGGTCGTCACCGGCCTCGGTATTGTGTCTTCCATCGGCAACAATTCCGAAGAAGTCACCGAATCGCTGCGCCATGCACGCTCGGGCATCGTCGCGGCGGAAGACTATATCCGCCTGGGCTTTCGCTCCCAGGTGCATGGTTCGCTGAAGCTCAGTCTGGACGAAGTGGTGGACCGCCGCGCCCGCCGTTTCCAGGGCGACGGCGCGGGTTATTGCTGGGTGGCAATGAACCAGGCCATCGCCGATGCCGGGCTGGAACAGAAGGATGTTTCCAATCCGCGCACCGGGCTGATTGTCGGATCAGGCGGCCCGAGCACCAAGGCGATCGTCGGCGCCGCCGATATCACCCGCCAGAACACGTCACCCAAGCGGGTGGGGCCGTTTGCGGTGCCCAAGGCGATGTCGTCCACCTGCAGCGCCAATCTTTCCACCTGGTTCAAGACCAAGGGCTACAACTATTCCATTTCCAGCGCCTGCTCGACTTCAGCCAACTGCATCGGCAATGCCTTTGAGCTGATCCAATGGGGCAAGCAGGACATGATGTTCGCCGGCGGCGGCGAGGAGCTGGACTGGACGCTCAGCGAATTGTTCGACGCCATGGGGGCGATGTCGTCGAGATACAACTCCTCGCCGGAAAGCGCCTCGCGCGCCTATGACCTTCACCGCGATGGCTTCGTCATTTCGGGCGGCGGCGGCATCCTGGTCCTGGAAGAACTGGAACATGCCAAGGCGCGCGGCGCCAAAATCTATGCCGAGATGGTGGGCTATGGCGCTACCGCCGACGGCGTGGATATGGTGGCGCCCAGCGGCGAGGGCGCGGAGCGCTGCATGCGCGTGGCGCTTCAAACGGTGAAAGCGCCGGTGGATTACATCAATCCCCACGCCACGTCGACGCCGGTGGGCGACGTGCCCGAAATCAACGCCATCAAGCGGGTGTTTGGCAGCAAGACGCCGGCGATCAGCGCCACCAAATCACTGACCGGCCATAGCCAGGGCGCGGCCGGCGTGCATGAGGCGATCTACACGCTTTTGATGATGCAGAACAATTTCATCTGCGAAAGCGCCAATATTGCCGAACTCGATCCGGCGGTGGAAGGCGCCAATATCGTGCGCAAACGCATCGACAATGCCGACATCCGCGTCGCGCTTTCCAACAGCTTCGGTTTTGGCGGCACCAATGCAGTGCTGGTGTTCCAGCGTTACGAGAAGTGATGTCCTTATGAAGCAAGACACGCCCCGCGATGAGATATTGGCCGACGCGAAAACCGGCCTGATGGCGGGCAAGCGCGGACTGGTGATGGGGGTCGCCAACGACCATTCCATCGCCTGGGGCATCGCCCAGATGCTGTCCGGCCATGGCGCCGAAATCGCCTTCACCTATCAGGGCGAGGCGCAAAAGAAGCGGCTGGGGCCGCTGGCTTCTTCCATCGGCTCGAAGCTGGTAATGCCCGCTGATGTGGAAAGCGACGAGCAACTGGATGCGGTGTTCGCGACCCTGAAGCAGGAATGGGGCACGCTCGATTTTCTGGTTCACTCCCTGGCTTTTTCCGACCGCGAGGAACTGAAGGGCCGCTATGTCGATACCTCGCGCGCCAATTTTGCACGCAGCCTGGATATCTCCTGTTATTCCTTCACCGCGGTGGCGCAGCGGGCGGCGCGGCTGATGCCCCAAGGTGGCAGCCTGGTGACCCTGACCTATCTCGGCGCCCAGCGGGTGATGCCCAACTACAATGTCATGGGCGTGGCCAAGGCGGCACTGGAAGCAAGCGTGCGCTATCTCGCCGCCGATCTCGGCAAGGATGGCATTCGCGTCAACGCCATTTCGGCCGGCCCGATGCGGACGCTCGCGGGCGCGGCGGTGGGCGACGCCCGCATGGTGTTCAAATGGAACAAGAGCCATTCCCCGCTCAAAAGGACCGTCGAGCTCAACCATGTCGGCGGTGCGGCGCTTTATCTATTGAGTGAACTTTCCGGCGGGGTTACTGGCGAAGTGCATTTTGTCGATGCCGGATTTAACGTGATCGGCATGCCGCCAACGGCGGATCTTAAAGGCTGGACTCCCTCCGACGGAAACGGCGAGACATAAAGGTCGTCGCATGACGGCTGGCTATTCCGGAAAATCCCTGGCCAAATTCCCCCTCCCCTTGCGGGAGGGGGCAAATGTTTTGAGCGCAGCGAGAAACATTTGGGGGAGGGGTTGGTTGCCGCCGTCCCCCTCCCCCGATCCGCTTGCGCGTCGCGCAAGCGTCTCGCCCCCTCCCGCAAGGGGAGGGGGAATAGTCGATCCCGCATTTGCAGGCCATGACAACGATGGGAGACGCTAAATGCGTTTCTTTGCAGCTTCTGCGAAACGTTCGAACAGGTAGTGACTGTCCATCGGCCCGGGCGAGGCTTCGGGATGATACTGCACGCCGAACACGTCCTTGCCGTCCAGCGCGATGCCGCAATTGGTGCCGTCGAACAGCGAGACATGGGTTTCTGTGACACCGGCGGGCAGCGTGTCGCGGTCCACGGTGAAGCCGTGATTCATGGAGACGATCTCCACCTTGCCGGTGGTCAGATCCTTCACCGGATGATTGGCGCCATGATGGCCCTGGGCCATTTTCTTGGTCTTGGCGCCCAAGGCCAGCCCTAGCATCTGATGGCCCAGGCAGATGCCGAACACCGGCGTGCCCGTCTCGATCACGCCCTTGATGGTGGGGATGGCATATTCGCCGGTCGCGGCGGGATCGCCCGGTCCGTTGGACAACAGCACGCCATGCGGCTTGTGACGCATCACCTCTTCGGTGGTCGCCGTGGCTGGCACCACGGTAATGTCGGCGCCCATGCCCGCTAGCAGGCGCAGGATGTTGCGCTTGACGCCATAGTCGATCACGGTGACGCGGAAGCCGGGCTTTTCTTCTTTTCCATAGCCCTGGTTCCAAACCCAGGGCATCTCGTTCCACTTGCTGGTCTGGCGTGCGCTGACCTCCTTGGCCAGGTCCAGGCCCTCGAGCCCCGGAAAGGATTTGGCTTGGCGGATCAGCGCGTCGCGATCCAATTCACCACTTGTCGAATCAGAAGAGGCGCCCAGATTGACCACCACGCCATGCGGCATGCCTTTTTCGCGGATCAGCGCGGTCAGCGCGCGGGTGTCGATGCCGGCGACCGCCGGAATGTTGTACGTCTTCAGCCAGCCATCCAGCGCCAGAAGGCTGCGATAGTTGGAAGGATGCTCGGCATCGGCGCGCACGATCAATCCACGCACCGCGGGCGTCATAGTCTCGATATCCTCGTCATTGGTGCCGACAATACCGATATGGGGAAAGGTGAAGGCCACGATCTGTCCGGCATAGGAGGGATCGCTGAGGATTTCCTGATAGCCGGTCATGGCGGTGTTGAAGCAAACCTCGCCCACCGCCGCGCCCGACGCGCCGAAGCCGGTGCCTTCGAAGAAGGTGCCGTCCGCCAGCATCAATCCGCCCTTGCGTCCCTTGAAATCGCCCCTGACATCGCCCCTGACATCGGAAGGCGCGCGCAAAAGGACATCCGCCGCAGCTGCGGCGTGGGCTTTGATTGTGTCCGTCATGGAAGGCCTCGAATTTGCGCGAAAATAAGGAGAGGGGCCCGCGCCGTCAACCAGAACTTATTGTTGAAATTCAACGAGTTGGAATTATCCACGGAATCCGGATAGGGTCCGCCATCCCCAATTTGAGAGAGATGCCATGTCCCTGCGCGCGCAACTGAATGACGCCATGAAGGAGGCGATGAAGGCCAAGGACGCCAAGCGCCTGGTCACGGTGCGGCTGGTGCTGGCCGCGCTCAAGGATCGCGACATCGCCGCGCGCAGCGAAACCAGCCGCGAATTGCTGGGCGATGATGAAATCCTGTCCCTGCTGGCCAAGATGATCAAGCAGCGCGAGGAATCCGCAACCGCTTACGACGCCGGCAACCGCCCGGAACTGGCGGCGGGGGAACGGGAAGAGATTGCCATCATCAGGAGCTTCATGCCGGCGCAAATGGATGAGGCGGCGATGAAGGCGGCGGTGCAGAAGACCATTGCCGATGTCGGCGCCGCGTCCATCAAGGATATGGGCAAGGTCATGGCGGCGCTGAAGGAGCGCTATGCCGGGCAGATGGATTTTTCGAAAGCCAGTGCTGCTACCAAGGACGCATTGAGCGGGAAGTAACCATTCCTCTCCCCTTGTGGGAGAGGACGCAAAAATCTTGCACTTAGCGAAGCGTATGCGGAGCTAAGTGCTTAGATTTTGCTGGTGAGGGGGAAGAGCGACTCACCCCTCACCTGAAAAATCACTGGGTTGAGCGTCGCTGTCGCTCCGCTAACCCAATGATTTTTCTTCCTCTCCCACAAGGGGAGAGGAAAGACGCAAAAAGCACCGCGCCTTACCACTCCAGCAAGTCCGAGAGCGTCTCTGGCAGACGGCGCTGGCGGCGTCACGCACCGCATCGATCACCGCCTGGCGGCTGTCGGCGGCCAGGAACTTCTGGCGGACGTCGCTCAGGATAGCGCTGCGGACGGCATCGGAAGGGTGATAAAACGACACGGCCAGCCTGTCGTTCGGTCTCCCGAAACCTGGCAATGGGGGCATTAAAATTCATGCACAGATCAGCGCGCGGTTTGCGACGCCGGGAACCTGAATCTCCCCCCGAAGTGGGGTTTTTCCCGATAGATTGTCCCCATGCGCTATGGCGAAGGATTGCTGGAGGAAATCCGGCGGCGGACCGATCTGGTCCAGCTGGTGGGCCGGCGCGTCAAGCTGGTCCGCAAGGGCCGGGTGATGTGGGGCTGCTGTCCGTTCCATGCGGAAAAGTCGCCTAGCTTCAAAGTTGAGAATGAGCGCCGGCTGTACAAGTGCTTCGGCTGCGGCAAGGGCGGCGATTGCTTCCGCTGGTTGATCGAGACCGAAGGGCTGAGTTTTCCGGAAAGCGTGGAAAAGCTCGCCGCCGAGGCGGGGGTGGAACTGCCCAAATGGTCGCCGGAAGATGAGGCACGGGAACAGAAACGCAAGTCGCTCTACGACGTTGTGGAATTGGCGGCGAAATTCTATGAGGCGCAATTGTTCGAGGCGGCGGGGCGCGAGGCGCGCGATTATCTGAAAGGTCGCGGCTTGGACGGCGCTGCCGCCAAGCAGTTCCGATTGGGATACGCACCGTCCGGCGGTAACGCGCTCATCGCGCATCTTACGTCCCAAAACATCACCCAGGACGACATGATCGCCGCCGGCCTGGCGCGTCCCGCCGAGGAGGCCACTAGCGGCAGCGTGGTTGTGGCCCGACCGATGCGGGACTTCTTTTTCAACCGGGTGATGTTTCCGATTTCCGATGGACGCGGGCGCGTCGTGGCATTCGGCGCACGGGCGCTGGAAGCCGACGCCAAGCCCAAATACATCAATACCGGCGAAACCGCGCTATTTTCCAAGGGAACGCAGCTCTACAATTTCGCCACCGCGCGGGCCGCCGCCATCAAGGCCGGCACTATCATCCTGGCCGAAGGCTATATGGATGTGATCGCGCTGGTGCGCGCCGGTTTTTCGCACAGCGTGGCGCCCTTGGGCACCGCGCTCACCGAAGACCAGCTGCAGCTTCTGTGGCGCACCGCGCCCGAGCCCATCCTGGCTTTTGACGGCGATGCGGCGGGATTGAAGGCTGCGCACCGGGCCGCCCATCTCGCGCTGCCCCATCTCAGGCCCGGCTATTCCTTGCGGTTTGCCTTCCTGCCATCGGGAGAGGACCCCGACAGCTACATCACCGCCAACGGTGCCAGCGCCATGTCGGTGCTGCTGGAAGCCGCGCTTCCTTTGTCGCAGCTGTTGTGGCGTGCCGAAACCGAGGGCAAGGATC
The DNA here is from genome assembly GCA_035487655.1 of Rhizomicrobium sp. Taxonomy (GTDB): domain Bacteria; phylum Pseudomonadota; class Alphaproteobacteria; order Micropepsales; family Micropepsaceae; genus Rhizomicrobium. The sequence goes on from DATHLY010000213.1 coordinate 6,035, forward strand.
TTTCCACGCCGGAGCGCCGCGCCGGGCTGGAGCATAGCCTCAAGCAAATCGTCGACCGCATCGCCGATGCCAAGGTGGCCGATTATTACCGCCGGGGCTTCGACCAGCTGGTGTTCGACAGTTTCAAGCGGCGTGCCCCTGCGGCAAGTGGTGGCAGAGAGGCTCGCGCCCCCTCGCGCAATGCCATGCCCGGCTCCGGCAAGTTCCGGGGTGACTACAGGCCCCGGCCTCAGCCGGGGACGCCGGAGGCGGTTTCCCCCACGGTTCAGGCCTCGGCATTGGTCCGTTCGGGCGCGGCGGGGGCCCGCCATGCCAAGGAAATGGAGCTTGGACGCCTCTTGGCCGAGGAACCGGCGATAGCACTTGCGGAAGCTGAATCCCTGGCGGAACTCGATCTCAAAGACCCATCGCTTGACAGGCTGCGGCATGAGCTTTTAAACCTCGCCGCCTCCGGCTCCAGCCTTGAAAAAGCTGGGGTTCAAATCCATTTCACCCGTAAGGGAATGGCCGATTTGCTGGCGCGTTTTGCCGGCGTCTCGGTCGAGGACCCCCATGCCAGTTTTCAGCGCGCGCTCAAGGACTTGCGGGAGCTGGCTGGCCATCAGTCCGATGCGCGGCGCCTGCTGGAGCGCCGAAAAGAGCGTTTCCAGCGGCCCGGTGATGGGCGCAGGTAATAGTCAGGTAGACCATCAGTGACCAAAGCGTCCCACTCGAAGAAACCGGCGAAGCCCACCAAAAAGCCGGCGGCCAAAGCCGCCGCCTTCAAAGGCACGGCTGCCAAGAGCGCGCCGGCAAAGAGCGCGCCCGCCAAGAAGGCTGCTGCCAAGAAGGCGCCCGCCAAACCGGCCAAATCCCTCAAAACTGTCGCAAAAGTGGCCGCCAAGACCGATTCCCACAAAAAAGGCGCCAAGGTCGAAAAGCTGACCAAGGCGCAGCTCGCCGCCAAGGCGAAAGAAGAAAAACTCAAGGCAAAGGCTGCCGCTGCCAAAGCCGATCCGAAGAAGGCGGAAAGCCCTGCCGTCGTGCCGCCGCCCAAGCCGGGCAGCAAGATCGCACCCAAGAAGCCGGGCGAAAACGAGACCCCGGGCGATGCAGACTCGCCATTGCTCGACATGTCGGATGTCGGCGTCCGCAAGATGATCGCCAAGGCCAAGGCCCGCGGCTATGTCACCTATGACGAACTGAACAAGGTGCTGCCCTCGGACAAGACCTCGTCCGAGCAGATTGAAGACACGATGGCGATGCTCAACGAGATGGGCATCAATGTCATCGAAAGCGAGGAAGCCGAGGAAGGCGAGGAAACTGCGCTGGTTGTCGAAAGCACCGGCAAGGCGCTCGCCACCACGCCCAAGTCCGGCGAACAGTATGACCGCACCGACGATCCGGTGCGCATGTACCTGCGCGAGATGGGCTCGGTCGAGCTTCTGTCGCGTGAAGGCGAAATCGCCATCGCCAAGCGCATTGAAGCCGGCCGCGAGCTGATGATCGGCGCCCTGTGCGAAAGCCCCCTGACGTTTGAAGCCCTCACCGTGTGGCGCGATGAACTCAATGAGGGCAAGGTCCTTCTGCGCGACATCATCGATCTGGAAGCCATGTATGGCGCCGGTCCCGACGGCCAGCCGGCCAATGTGCCGCCGCCGGTTGGTCCGGATGGCAAGCCTTTGAACACAGGGCTTGTCAACGGCACCAATGGCGCGGCGCCGGTGGAATTCAAGAAGCCCGAACCGCCCAAGCCGGCTCCCAAGCCCGCAGGCGTTCCAAAAGCCGAAGGCGAGGAAGGCGATGAGGGCGAAGCCCAGGCCGCCGCCGACGCCCAGGACGATGATTTCGACGACGAAGGCAATCTGCCCCTCTCCGCCATGGAAGCGGCGCTGAAGCCGCAGGTGCTGGCGGCGCTGGATTCCATTGCCGGCCTCTACAAGAAGTTGGGCAAGCTGCAAGACGCCAGCGTGGAAGCGGCGCTTGCCTCCGACGAACTCTCCAGCGGCCAAGAGCGCCGCTTCAAGAAGCTGCGCAACGAGACCATGGATCTGGTCAAGTCGCTCAAGCTCAACAACAACCGCATCGAAGCCCTGGTCGACCAGATGTACGGCATCAACAAGCGCCTGGTCGGCCTTGAGGGCAAGCTGCTGCGCCTGGCGGAAAGCCATGGCGTGGACCGCTCGGAATTCCTCAAACAGTATTTCGGCAATGAGCTTGACCCCAACTGGGCGCGGCGCGTGGGCCGCCTCACCGGCCTGGGCTGGCATGAGTTCGTCACCGAGGAACGCGACAAGATCAAGGCGATCCGTGACGAGATCCAGCAGCTCGCCCAGGAAACGCGCCAGTCGGTCTCGGAATTCCGCCGCAACGTTCAGACGGTGCAAAAGGGCGAGCGGGAATCCGGCGTCGCCAAAAAGGAAATGATCGAGGCGAACTTGCGGCTCGTCATCTCCATCGCCAAGAAATACACCAACCGCGGCTTGCAGTTCCTGGACCTGATCCAGGAAGGCAATATCGGCCTGATGAAGGCGGTCGATAAGTTCGAATACCGCCGCGGCTACAAATTCTCGACCTATGCCACCTGGTGGATCCGGCAGGCCATTACCCGTTCGATCGCCGACCAGGCGCGCACCATCCGCATCCCGGTTCACATGATCGAGACCATCAACAAGCTGGTGCGCACGTCCCGCCAGATGCTGCACGAAATCGGCCGCGAGCCGACGCCGGAAGAACTCGCCGAAAAGCTCCAGATGCCGCTCGAGAAGGTCCGCAAGGTCCTCAAGATCGCCAAGGAGCCGATCTCCCTCGAAACGCCGATCGGCGACGAGGAAGACAGCCACTTGGGC
>DATHLY010000214.1:0-2720 GCA_035487655.1 Rhizomicrobium sp.
CCATGTATATCGACCGGATGCTTTCCGACGGCAGATGGCGCGGCGAGTACCGGACCTGTGTGAAGGGCAAAGCCATCGACGACCAGGTGCAGACAGGCCGCTGGTCGTTGCAAGGCGACATATTGAGCCTGCAGGTCGATACGGTGAACGGGGTCCCGATGCCCCGTACCGACGCCTACAAGATGCTGGCCCACAGCGCCAAGACACAGAGGTATCTCAGCCTGAACTGGAATTTCCCCTATGTGCCCGAGCGCGTGGCGGACGATTTCCAGATGCCGTCTTGTGAATTGATCAGCTGATGCTCCGGGCGGCCGTGCTTCTGGTGTTGATCGCCGCGCCCGCCGCCGCTCCGCAGCACCCTTCCTTGCAGTATCCCTCTTTTCTGGCCGGCCGCTGGTTCGGGCAAGGCGAGCCGCATGACAAAAGCGAGATGTGGCTGGCGCTGGCCTCGCCCGATGGCGATTTCGCGGTGCAATTCCGCGCCTGCCGCAAAGGCAGGGCAAGCGACCTTTTCCAGAAGGGCAAGTGGTGGTTCCAGGACGGGATCGAATATGTCCAGATCACTTGGTCCAGCGGCCAGGTCGTGTTCGACGAGACGCCGTACAAGATCCTGTCGCATGACGGCAATCACCAGACCTACAGCATGCTTTCGGGCTTTGTCTTCCGCTCCAGCCGGGTGGACGGGAATTTCCATATGCCGGAATGCGATTTGGTGAGTTGAATCATGTGGCGTGTAATGGGTTTGCTTCTCTGCCTGATGGGTTCATCTGCGCATGCTGCGCCGTCCCTGGTCGGCACGTGGTTCGGAAAGGGCCAGCCCGACAGTAAGGAATCCATGTATCTGGATCATTTTCTGGCCAACGGTCAGATTCATTCGCAGTTTCGGGATTGCCTCGATGGCAAAGCCTATGACAGCACGGAAGACGGAAATTGGTCAGTCTCCGGCAACATCGTCACAATCAAAATCGCGCTGCATAACGGCATATCGGCACCGCGCACCGATACGTATCGACTGGATTCCGTTACGGCCCAGGGATTTAAGGATGTTTATGTCCCACTGAACTTCTCCTTTGACGAGCACCGAGTGGAGGAGGGTTTCACCATGCCGAGTTGCCAGTTGGTGAGTTAGAGGTGCTCGGTGAGGGGTGCGGGGCGGCTCCCGGCCGCTCGCCTAAGCTCGCGGCATTCGTAGCTCGAAATGGTCCACTGGACCATTTCGTCCGCCTTCGGCGGACCGCTACTCATCCGTCACGAACGCCACCCGCACCATGTTGGTGGCGCCGCTGGTGCCCAAAGGCACCCCGGCGGTGATCACGATGCGTTCGCCGGCTTGGGCAAAGCCCTCCTGGCGGGCGATTTGGCTGGCGCGCTTCACCATGTCGTCGAAATCACGAATATCTTCGGTGGTGACGCTGTGGGTCCCCCACACCAGGGTCAGCCGCCGCGCCGTCTCGACACTGGGCGTGGGTGCGATGATCGGTGCCGCCGAACGTTCGCGCGCCGCCCGCATGGCGGTGATGCCTGATTTTGTCCAGCACACGATGGCACGAGCCTCGATGGTCTCGGTCACTTCATGCACCGCCGCCATGATGGCGTCGGGGGTGGTCCGTTCGGGCGGCCCTCGCTGGGCCTCGATGAGGGAGTGATAGAGTTCGTCATCCTCCACGGAGCAGGCAATACGGTCCATGGTCTGGACCGCTTCCACTGGATAGGAGCCGGACGCGGATTCCGCCGACAGCATCACCGCATCGGCGCCATCGAATACGGCGGTGGCCACATCGGAGACCTCGGCGCGCGTGGGCATGGGGGAGTTGATCATGGATTCCAGCATCTGGGTCGCCACCACCACCGGCTTGCCGGCCTTGCGCGCCGCGCGCGTGATCTGTTTCTGCAAGCCGGGAACCCGTTCCAGCGGCATTTCCACGCCCAGATCGCCGCGCGCCACCATCAGCGCGTCGGCCAGTTCCAGAATCCCGTGCAGCGAGGCCAGCGCCTTGGGCTTTTCGATCTTGGCCAGCACGCCGGCGCGGCCCTGCACGATCTTTTTCAATTCCGCCACATCTTCGGGCCGCTGCACGAACGAAAGGGCAATCCAATCCACCCCCAATTCCAGCGCCGCATCCAGATCGGCGCGGTCCTTGGGCGTCATGGCCGATAGCGGCAGCAAGGTATCGGGCATGTTGACGCCCTTGCGGTCCTTGATCTCGCCCCCCACTTCCACGATGGCCTCGGCAAAGGTGTCGGCCTTGCGCAAAAGCCGCAACCGCACCTTGCCGTCATCGATCAGGAGCGCATGCTTCTGCTTGATGGCCTGAAAAATCTCCGGATGCGGAATCGGCACTTCTTCCGGCTTGTCGCTGCAATCTCCCAAAACCAGGCGGATGCGCTCTCCTTCCTTGAGCATGCGCGGGCCGCCGCTCAGCCGGCCAAGGCGGATCTTGGGGCCTTGCAGATCGCACAGGATGCCGATGGGCCGGCCCACCTCATCCGACAGCCCCCTGAGATCGCCCACCATCTGACGCAGCATGTCGTGGCTGGTGTGGCTCATATTGATCCGGAAGACGTCCACACCGGCATCGAACAGTTCGTGCATCTTGGCGCGCGTGTTGGAGGCAGGGCCGAGAGTGGCGAGGATTTTCGTCTTCCGGCGGCGGCGCATCGAGAAAGCCTTAATTGGAAAGAGACTGGGTCCAGTCGGGCTTCTTGCCCGTATCGACTTC
>DATHLY010000215.1:0-2705 GCA_035487655.1 Rhizomicrobium sp.
GAAAAATGAAGCAAGGCCCGGGTCTTAAGGTAATCTCAGCCGGGGCATGGAGCGATTGAATGGCTGAGGCCTACCATAAGGATGAACTTGACCGCCGCATGAACGGTGCGGTGGCCACCCTCAAGAGCGAATTGGCCGGCCTTCGCACCGGACGGGCCAGCGCGGCCCTGCTCGATCCGGTCAAGGTCGAGGCCTATGGCAATGTCGTGCCGATCAACCAGGTGGGCACCATTTCCACGCCCGAGGCCCGCATGATCACGGTGCAGGTCTGGGATAAGGGCCTGGCGAAGGCAGTGGACAAGGCGATCCGCGATGCGGGCCTTGGCCTCAATCCGCAGATGGATGGCCAGCTCTTGCGCATCCCGTTGCCGGAGCTCAACGAGGAACGCCGCAAGGAACTCTCCAAGCTTGCGCACAAATATGCCGAGGCCGCACGGGTGGCGGTGCGCAATGTGCGCCGCGACGGCATGGACCTGCTCAAGAGGCTGGAGAAGGACCACAAGATCGGCCAGGACGAGCAGCATACCAAGGGCGATGAGTTGCAGAAGCTGACCGACGCCCATATCAAGGACATCGACAACGCGCTCCATTCCAAGGAGCAGGAAATTATGCAGGTATGACCCCATTGGGCGACCTTCCCACCCATCTTCCCAAGCATGTCGCCATCATCATGGATGGCAATGGCCGCTGGGCGAAGAAGCGCCATCTGCCCCGCGAAGCAGGCCATTATGCCGGCATGAAGGCGGTCCGCGAAACCGTGCGCGCCGGTTGCGACATGGGTCTGGAGAACCTGACCCTGTTCGCCTTCAGCAGCGAGAACTGGAAGCGGCCCAAGACCGAAGTGGGCGCGCTGATGGGTCTGTTCCGCAGTTATTTTCGCAGCGATATGGACGAGCTTGTCGAGCGCAATGTGCGCATGCGCATCATCGGCCATCGCGGCCGGGTCGCATCCGACATCCAGCAGATGATCCATGATGCCGAGAGTCGCACCGCGCACAATAACGGCATGAACCTGACTTTCGCCTTTGATTATGGAGGGCAGGAAGAGATTGCCGCCGCCGCGCGCGAGCTGGCGCGCGCCGCCAGGGATGGGCGCCTGGACCCCGAGACCATCACGCCGGAGTTGTTCGCCACGCGCCTTTTCACCAGCGGACTGCCGGAACCCGACTTGGTGATCCGCACCAGCGGCGAACACCGGTTGTCGAATTTTCTTCTCTGGCAATCCGCTTATGCCGAGCTCTTGTTCTTGGACACGCTGTGGCCGGATTTCGACCGCGCCGTCCTGATCGCGGCGTTGAACCAATTCGCGGCGCGCGAACGCCGCTTCGGCGCCTTGGATTCGGAAGCAGTGGCATGAGCGTGAGCCAGCAACATTCCGGACACGTGATGCGCTCGGCCGGCGAAGGCGTGCTGCGCGTCCTGTTCGGCGTGGTTCTGGCGATCGTTGCCGTCGGTCTTACGATACTTGCATCACCAGTGCCTTTTGCCTTCGTCACCGTGCTTATGGTCATGTTGGGCGCACGCGAATGGCACCGCATGGTGCGTTCGCCGGCTCAAGCTGCGGCCAGCGATCAGCAGCCGGTCTCCATCCAGACGGTGATCACCGGTCTCACCATGACTTGTGCCGTAACGGCGATCCTGTTCCGGATCCTGCCGCTGGCCTTTGTCTTTCTGATCGTGGGAACGATCATGTCTTTTGAATGGGCGCGACGGCAGGGCGACAATCCTGTCTGGCATGCCGGTGGCGTGTTGTATCTTGGCTTGCCATGCTTGGCGCTGGTGTGCTTGCGCGTGTTGCCTGCCCAAGGCGCATTGACAGTGTTGGGGCTTTTCCTGATCGTCTGGGCCACCGACACGGGCGCGCTGGTATTCGGCAAGTTGATTGGCGGCAAAAAAATTGCCCCCAAGCTTTCCCCGGGCAAGACCTGGGCCGGCACCATCGGAGGCAGCATCACGGCGACGGTCGTGTTTGGGCTCTATATCGCCCTGTTCGGATTCAACGTGTTGTCGGCAATGCTCTTCGCCCTTGTCTTCAGCTTGGTCGCCCATGGTGGGGATCTGTTCGAAAGCCTGGTCAAGCGCCGCTTCGGCTACAAGGATTCCGGTGGGCTGATCCCGGGTCATGGCGGCGTGCTGGATCGGGTGGATTCGCTGTTTGCCGCCAGCGTGGTGTTGGCGCTGTTGGTGTTCGGCCTGCATTTCAATCCGATGTTCGGAGGCCGCGCGTGAAGGCGATTGCCGCAACCCGTATTTTCGACGAATTGCCGCCGATGGACGATGTCCTGGCGCGCAAGGTGACGGTCTTGGGCTCCACCGGCTCGATCGGCGTCAATACGCTGGACGTCATCACCCATGTGCGCAAGCTCCATGGCGCCGACGCGCTGCCCATCACGGCGCTCACCGCCGGCGACAATGTGAAACTGCTCATCCAACAGGCGCTGGCGGCGAAGCCGGAACTGGCGGTGATCGGCAATGAATCCCTGTTCGGGGCACTGAAACAGGGTTTGGCCGGCAGCGGAATCGAAGTGGCGGCCGGCCGCGACGCTGTGATCGAGGCCAGCGCGCGCCCAAGCGACTTTGTGATGGTCGCCATTATGGGAGCGGCGGCCATCGAGCCGGCGCTGGCCGCCATCCGTAGGGGCGGAGTGGTGGCGCTGGCCAATAAGGAATGCGTGGTCGCGGCGGGTGCCGTGTTCCGCGCTGCG
>DATHLY010000216.1:0-9192 GCA_035487655.1 Rhizomicrobium sp.
TATGTCGGCATGCGCGCGGCCTTGAAACAGGCAATGCGAAGTCATGCCCCGCGTCCTGGTGCCCATGGGCTTGTGTTGTGCGAAGCGGGTCCGGCCCGGGCCGATGGAGCCACCTTGACCTTTACTTGGCTCTATCCTCGAATCCTGGACGATAGCCTGAACCAGGCTGAAAACATCCGGCGCGCGGCACTGGTCGCCTCGCAAGGCGCGTCCGCGACACTCGCCCGCGAGGCTCTGATCGGAGTCAAACGCACCCTGGATCCCAATGGCATCCTCAATCCAGGCGTCACAATCTAAGTCAAGCCGCCTCCAGCGCCTTCTTCACCGCTTTCGCCGCCTCGGCGACCGCTTCGCGCGCCTGGGGAAGGACCGTCTGCAGATAGATGAAGCCATGCACCATATCGGCATAGTCGGCGATAGTGACTTTCCCGCCCGCCGCGCGCAGCTTGTCGGCATAGGCGAGGCCTTCGTCATGCAGCGGATCATAGCCGCCCAGCATGACATAGGCCGGCGGGAGGCCCGAGAAATTCTTGGCACACAGCGGCGAAACCTTGGGCGAATTGCGGTCCGTTCCCGACGGCAGATACAGGGACATGAAATATTCGATGGCGCGCCGTTCCAGAAAATAGCCGACGGCGAATTCGCTCATGGAAGAGGTTTCCCCGCCCATCTGGGTGTTGGGAAACAGCAGCAACTGGTAGGCGATCTTCAACCCGCCTTTGTCGCGTGCCAATTGCGTGACGATGGCCGCCAACATGCCTCCGGCGCTGTCGCCGCCGACCGCGACCCGCCCGGCATCGACGCCAAGGGATGCGGCATTTTCCTCGATCCATTGCGTCGCCGCCCAAGCATCATCCACCGCTGCCGGCCAGGGATGTTCCGGCGCAAGCCGGTAGTCCACCGCGATCACCTTGAAACCACCTTCGGCGCTGAACAGGCGGCACAATCCGTCATGGCTTTCAAGACTGCCGACCACGAACCCACCGCCATGGAAATAGATCAAGCTGGGCAATGGTCCTACCGCCGCGACCGGGGCATAGGAACGGGCGCGGATAGGTCCGCCCGGCGCCGGTATGGTGAAATTCTCCACCTTTCCGACGGCAACATCTTTGGGCCCGGTGAGCTGCATCAAGCCGCTGAAGGACTGGCGGGCAACAGCGGCAGGCACATCCCAGCTCTTGGGGCGCGGGATTTGCGCCGCCCGGTCGAGAAAGGCTTTCACCATCGGATCGAGAGGCATCGAAGTCCCTGCGCAAGAGCGCGGGGATGCTAACGCATTTCACGGAATATTGGTCTAGTGGATGGTGATATGTGCGTCGGGATCGATGCGGCCCGAATTGATGTCGCCCAGCAAGATCAGCATCAGGAACCAGAATTGGGCTCGGTCATGAGCGCCTTCCGCTTCCAGGGTCATCACGGCGCGGCTGGCATAGTCGGAAGCTTGGGCGCCATGTTCGGCGGCCAGATCGCCTGCCAGTCGATAGAGGTCACCGGTTGTCATCCTCATGCGGCAAGCATGGCAGCCCCAGATGAACGGCCGCTTAACTTCTCGTTTATATTTATATTTCAAGTATTTAGATCAGAACTACGCGCCGCTACCGTGATTTGCTATATACCCCATCCAACGAGCGTGGATTTTCAGTGCGCGGCAAAAGCATTCTTCTGATCATCGGCGGCGGCATCGCGGCTTACAAAGGCCTGGAGCTGGTGCGCCGGCTTGGCGAGCGCGGTGTTGGGTCCCGCGCCATCCTCACCAAGGCAGGCGCACAGTTCGTCACCCCGCTCGCGGTCGCAGCCCTGACCGGCGAGAAAGTCTATGACGATCTTTTCAGCCTGACCGATGAGGCCGAGATGGGCCATATCCAGCTGTCGCGCAGCGCCGACCTGGTGGTGGTCGCGCCCGCAACCGCCGACCTGATGGCCAAGATGGCAAACGGATTCGCCAACGATCTGGCCTCGACCGCGCTGCTTGCCACCGACAAAAAGGTGCTGATGGCGCCGGCCATGAATGTTCGGATGTGGGAAAGCGCGTCCGTGAAACGCAATCGCGCAATCCTCGAAAAGGATGGCGTGCTGTTCGTCGGCCCCAATGACGGCGAAATGGCCTGCGGCGAATTCGGTCCTGGCCGAATGGCTGAGCCGCTGGAGATTGTGGCGGCGATAGAACGGGCATTGGCGGCTTCCCAGAAGGATAACACCGGCGCACTGGCGGGCGTGAAGGCATTGGTGACCGCCGGCCCCACGCGCGAACCGGTCGATCCGGTGCGGTTCCTGGCCAATCACTCCAGCGGCAAGCAGGGCTATGCCATCGCCGAGGCGCTGGTGCGCGCCGGGGCGGAGACGACGCTGATCTCCGGACCGGTCAGCCTTGCACCACCCGATGGCGTCAAGCTGCAGCGTGTCACCACGGCTCGCGAGATGCTGGCGGCCTGCGAGGCGGCGCTGCCCGCCGATGTGCTGGTGATGGCGGCGGCGGTGGCCGACTGGCGGCCCGATATCGCCGCCAACAGCAAAATCAAGAAATCCACCGACCGCGTGGTGCCGCTGATCAAGCTGGTGGAAAATCCCGACATCCTTGCGACGATTGCCCAAAGCGCACAGCGGCCGCGGCTGGTGATCGGTTTCGCCGCCGAAACCGACGATGTGGTGCAGAATGCCAGGGCCAAGCGCGGCCGCAAAGGCGCCGACTGGATCATCGCCAATGATGTTTCCGGGGACGTGATGGGTGGAGATAGAAACCTTGTGCACTTGATCAGTGAGGCCGGCATCGAAAATTGGCCGGAAATGACGAAGGGTGAAGTGGGGGCGCGCCTGGCGGCCCGCATTGCGGAGGCACTTAAAGGGGCTGCATGAAAGTCATCATCAAGAAATTGCCGCATGGGGATGACCTGCCCCTGCCCCATTACGCCACCCCCGGTTCGGCGGGATTGGACCTTTTGGCGGCGACGGACAAGGAGATCGAGTTGGCGCCCGGCGCGCGGATGGCGGTGCCCACCGGAATCGCCATCGAACTGCCGCTCGGTGTCGAGGCCCAAGTGCGGCCGCGCTCCGGCCTGGCGCTCAATCATGGCATCACCTGTTTGAATGCGCCCGGCACCATCGACAGCGACTATCGCGGCGAGGTCAAAGCCATTCTGATCAATCACAGCGACGTGGTGTTCCGCATCACGCGCGGCATGAAGATCGCCCAGATGGTGATCGCACGCCACGAACAAGCCGAGCTGGTGGAAGTCGAGAGTTTGAGCGACAGCAGCCGCGGCGCGGGCGGATTCGGATCCACGGGCATGGCAGTGAAGACCTAGATGCTGAAACTATCGCGCAAAACCCTGCTGGCCCTCGAAGCGGTGATCGACATCGCCTTCAATGCGCGCCCCGAACCGGTGCAGGCCAAGGAGATCACCGCCCGCCAAGGCGTGCCGCAGCGCTATTTGGAGCAGGTGATGCAGCAACTTGTGCGCGCCGGAATCCTTAAGGGCGTGCGCGGCCCGCGCGGCGGCTATCGCCTGGCGCGCGAGCGCCGCCGCATCTCGGTTGGCGATGTCGTACGGGTGGCCGAAAGCATCGAGGACGACGAGGAAAAGCACGTCCCCCGCTCGGATCTGGGCCAGCGTATCGTCGCTCCCTTTGTCGCCACTTTGCAAGACGAGCTGATGAAAAGACTGGATTCGGTGTCGATAGAGGATCTATGTCAGCGTGCCCGTCACGCCGGTGTCGAAGCCGGAATTGAGAATAGCGCGGATTTTACGATTTAAAATGGGTGGCCGGGTCAAGCCCGGCCATGGAGGAGCCAGCAGAGCATGGAACAGGGCAAACCCGGCCGCGGCCGCATCTACGACTCCATCACCGAAACCATCGGCGACACACCGCTGGTGCGCATGGATCGCATGCCCAAGGAGGCCGGAGCCAAGGCCGATATTCTTTTGAAGCTGGAATTCTTCAACCCCATCTCCTCGGTCAAGGATCGCATCGGCGTCAGCATGATCGAGGCGATGGAGAAGCAGGGTATCATTTCGCCCGGCAAGACCGTGCTGATCGAGCCGACCAGCGGCAACACCGGTATTGCGCTCGCCTTCGTCGCCGCCGCCAAGGGCTACAAGCTGATCCTCGTAATGCCGGAATCCATGTCGCTGGAGCGGCGCAAGATGCTGATGCTGCTGGGCGCGCAGATCGAGTTGACCGAGGCCGCCAAGGGCATGAAGGGCGCCATCGCCCGCGCTCATGAGTTGGTGGCTGACCATCCGGGCGCGGTGATCCCCCAGCAGTTCGAAAATCCCGCCAATCCCGAAATTCACCGCACGACCACGGCGGAGGAGATCTGGAACGATACCAAGGGCAAGGTGGACATCGTGATCTCGGGCGTGGGCACCGGCGGCACCATCACCGGCGTGGGCCAGGTGCTGAAGCAGAGAAAACCGTCAGTGAAGATGATCGCGCTGGAGCCGGAGGATTCCCCCGTCCTGTCGGGCGGCCCGCCCGGACCGCACAAGATTCAGGGCATCGGCGCGGGCTTCGTGCCGGCGATATTGGATCGCAAGGTGATCGACGAAGTCATCACCATCTCCAATGAAACCGCGCTGGAAACCGCGCGCCAGGCGGCACGCCTGGAAGGCATTCCGGTGGGCATCTCTTCGGGTGCGGCCATCGCCGCCGCGCTGGAAGTGGGCGCCCGGCCGGAAAATGCCGGCAAGACCATCGTGGCCATCATTCCGTCTTTTGCAGAGCGTTATTTGTCGACAGCGCTGTTTGAGGGGTTATGACGCCTCCTTTTTTAACTCTCCATGGCCGGGCTTGACCCGGCCATCCAACTTTTTGATGGCCGCGTTGACGCGCGGCGATGGATGGGCGGCTCAAGGCGGCCCATGGAGAGAAGAGAGCAAATCCGGCCTGTCGGTGCAGATCGCGTCCAAATCCATCAGCCGCCGCATATCGGCCGGATCGTTCACCGTCCAAGCGCCAACTTTCAACCCGCGTTTGCGCGCATAGGCGACATTGTCCGGCGTGACGTCGGGATAATTGGGAAACCAGCCCTGCCCGCCCGCCTGTGCAATGACATCAATCACGGTTTTCGCGTCGCCGGAGAGCTTGTCAGTCGTGAACCAGCAAGCGGCACCGCGCGCAACCAACGGCACCAATGCCCGCCAGTCGAAGCCGACATAGATCGCTCGGTCTCCGGTTACACGATAGACCGCCTCGGCCAACGCGGCCGGATCAGCGCTATCATCGCGCGTATCGCATTTGAGTTCCACAAATAGCAGAAAACGCCGGCCCTTTGTCAGTTGCGTCACCTCATCCAGCGTCGGCACCGGGGCATCCATCGCTTTCAGCAATGGATGCGCGGTCGCATAGCCGCTTCCCGGCTGCGCCGCGCCGACATCGAACTGTTGCAATTCTTGAAGCGACAAATCCTTGATCCGCGGTCCTGGCTCCGTCAGCCACGCCCCATTTTTGCGCGCCAGCCCGGCCTTCAACCGGAAATCATGATGCACCACGACTTGTCCGTCGCGGGTGAGCTGCACATCCATTTCCGCGCCGTCACAGCCGCGCGCGATCGCATCCGAGAACGCGACCAGCGTGTTTTCCGGCATCAGCTGCGCGCCGCCGCGATGGGCGATGTTCAGAGGTTTCATGGCACAAGGCTAAGTCTCCACTCTTCCCCGCGCCAGTGCTGTGACTTTCGGGCCACCACTCTTCGGCATAGCAGCCACGATTCATCGGCCCGTGATTGACTTGGGCCGGTCGCGGGCGTACCTCAGCCGCCTGCCGGGTAGCCGCTTCAACCAGGGAGGGAAAGTTGTATCACACCGCGACACACCGATCCGCTCCGTGCGGCGGCATCATCACCAGGACCCGCGTGGCGGACCGGTAAGTTTCTTACCGCGTTACCCTCCCGGGCCCGTCCCGTGGAGTTTTCTTCGCCCGTCTCTCTTGTGACCCGTCATGACCCATCACATTGACCTGACTTCGCCCGGACCGTTGATCCCAGCCCAGCGCCATCATGCCTGGCTGTTGGAAGCCCGCGAACTGTTGCGCCTGGCGGTCCCGCTGGCCGCCACCCAATTGGCGCAGATGATCATCCTGGCCACCGACACGGTGATGCTGGGCCATTTCAGCAAGGAAGCGCTGGCCGCGGCCGCGCTGGGCAACACCATCTACTTCCTGGTCTGGCTGCTCGGCAGCGGCATGCCCATGGCGGTGTCGCCGGTAATCGCCCATGTCCAGGGCCGGCACAGCTTACGTTCCAAGCCCTGCGACCAGCGTGAAGTGCGTATCGCGGTGCGGATGGGATTTTGGTCGGTGGCCATGGTGTCGCTTCCCTTGCTCGCGATCCTGATCTTCACCAAATCCATCCTGCTGTTCCTGCGCCAGGAACCGCAGCTGGCATCGGATGCCGCCCTGTTCATGTCCGGCCTGGCCTGGGGTCTGCCTTTCGCGCTGGGATTTCAGGTGCTACGCAGTTTCTCCACCGCTCTGTCGCGCCCTGCCGCGCCGCTGGTGGTGATCGCGATTGCCGTCTTGTGGAATGCGGGCTTCGACTATGCCTTGATCTTCGGCCATTTCGGACTGCCGCGGCTGGGCCTTTTTGGCGCTGGCTTGGCGAGTGCCAGCTCCAACATATTCAGCTTGCTGGCCATGCTGGCAGTGTGCCTGTCGGTGCCTGCGCTCAAGCGCTATCACATCCTGCACCGCCTCCAGCACCCTCATTGGCCAAGCTTTGCCGAACTGTTCCGGCTGGGCCTTCCCATCGGCATCACCTTGGTTTTCGAAGTGGCACTGTTCAATGGCGCCGCCCTGGTGATGGGCACGTTCGGCCTGGCTTCGCTGGCGGCGCATCAAATCGCCATCACCATACCCTCGCTGACCTTCATGATCCCACTGGGCATCGGGCTGGCGGCAACGGTGCGGGTGGGATTGGCGGCAGGCGCCGGCGATCAAACAGCGGCACGGCGGGCCGGCTTCACCGCCATCGCCATGGGCGCCAGTTTCATGTGCGTCACCGCCCTGGTCTTGTTGCTGTGGCCCCGCGAAATCGCAGTCCTGTGGCTGCCCGATGACGCGGCCAATCGCGATGTGCTGACACTGGCGGTCGGCTTCCTGCATGTGGCGGCCGCTTTCCAGTTGATGGACGGCGTGCAAGTGACGGCCGCCATGAGTTTGCGAGGCCTGAAAGACACGCGCGGACCGATGTGGCTGGCGGGTGCTTCCTATTGGCTGGCAGGCGCCCCTATGGGAATAGCCTTGGCCTTCTGGGCCGGGATGCGAGGCATGGGCGTGTGGCTGGGGCTGGCCTTCGGCCTGGCCGTCGCCGCCGTCACCTTGACCGCCCGCTTCGCGTTGCACTCAAAAGAAACGCTTTAGCACAAACAGCAGCGCCACCGCGATCACAACCAAGACGGTGATCAAGACCAGGCGGGTAGGTCGGCTGCGCCGTTCCTGTTCCTCGGCAATGGCGCGCGCCGTGTCGGGATGCAGTTTCACGCCGCCTTCCGCCACCATGTGCGACAACTCTTCCGCATTCTTGACCAGCTGCGGCAGATCCTGGGCCAGTTTCCCCAGCGCGCCGAAAGCTTCGGTTGCGCGATTCAGCGCGGCTTCCGGGCCCAGACTTGCACTGACCCATTTTTCCGCCACGGGTCGCGCTGCCTGCCAGATGTCGAAATCCGGGTCCAGGCTGCGGCACACGCCCTCCACCACCACCATGGTCTTTTGCAGCAGCACGAGCTGCGGCTGGGCCTGCATGTCGAAGCGGCGGGTGGTTTCGAACAATTGCGCCAGAAGCCGGGCGATGGAGACATCACGGGCACTGCGGCCGAAGATCGGCTCGCCAATGGCGCGCAAGGCCTGGGCGAAGGTCTCGACCGAGTGCTGCGGCGGCACGAAGGCGAACTCGTAATGCAATTCCGCCACCTTGCGGTAATCGCGTTGCAGGAAGCCGGCCAAAGTCCCGGCCATGAACCGGCGCATGCCCGCATCCAGCCGTCCCATGATGCCGAAATCCACTGCCGCCAACCGCCCCTGATCGTCAATGAACAGATTGCCGGGATGCATGTCGGCATGAAAAAAACCGTCGCGCAGCGCCTGGGTGAGGAAGGAGCGCATCACCAGCACCGCCACCTGTTTGGGATCGCGTCCCGCAGCGGCGATGGCGGCGGCATCGCGCACCGACACCCCGTCGATCCATTCGCTGGTCAACACATTGGCCGCGGTACGGGTCCAGTCGATGTGCGGTACGCGGAATTCCGCCTCGCCCATGGTGCGCTCGTAAAGCTCGCCAGCGGCGGCGGCTTCCATACGCAAGTCCAGTTCCAGCGCGACGGAGTCTGCAAGCGTCGCCACCACCGCCGTCGGGCGCAACCGCCGGGCTTCAGCGGAAAAGCGTTCCGCCGTGCGGGCGAAAAAAGCCAGCGCCGCGAGGTCGCGGGCGAATTGCTCGCGCACCCTGGGGCGCAGGATTTTGACCGCGACGCGTACGGGCGGCGTGTCGCTGGTCTGGGCATCGTGGACTTGGGCGATGGAGGCCGCCGCCAAGGCGCCGCCGAAACTGGAGAACAACGCTTCCACCGGTTTGCCGAAGGCCCGCGTGATTTCGGCGCGGGCTTCCTTTTCCGAGAAAGGCGGCAGGCGGTCCTGCAGATGCTCCAGCGCTTCGGCGATTTCGCTTCCCACAATATCCGGCCGCGTCGCCAGCATCTGGCCCAGCTTGATATAGGCCGGCCCCAACCGTTCCAGTGCCCGGCCCAGCCGCGCACCTGCGTCGGGACGCCTGGTGCGCAGGGCTTGCACCGGCCTGGCCAAAAGCAAGGCAGCATGAGCCAGGCGCAAGAAACTGGAAACCGCTCCCATCTAGAGGCGCCAAGCCGAATGCATGGCAGCGATGCCGCCCGACAGATTGCGCACCTTCACCTGCTCCAACCCCGCCTCGCGGATCATCTGCGCAAATTTGGCTTGGCTGGGAAAACGGCGGATGCTTTCGGCCAGATAGCGATAGGACTCCTCGTCCTTCGCCACCCATCCTCCGATCTTGGGCAACAGCTTGAAGGAATAGGCGTCGTACAAAGTGTCCAGCCCAGGGACTTCGACCTTGGAGAATTCCAAGCACAGAAACCGTCCGCCCGGCTTCAGCACGCGGCGCGCCTCGGCAAGCGCCTGTTCCATATGGGTGACATTGCGGATGCCGAAAGCGATGGTATAGGC
>DATHLY010000217.1:0-2669 GCA_035487655.1 Rhizomicrobium sp.
AAATTGCCCGACAGGCCCTGGACGCCGAATTCCACGCCGCCCGGCGCGGCGGCGAACAGCCGCCCTACCATGTCGGCGGAAAACATGGTGTCGTTGGTGTTGCGTGTCAGCGCAGGACTGTGTTGCACGCTCACCTTCAACTGCTTGACGATGCCGTCCAGCGATTTTTCCCTGGCGGCCTGGGCGGCGAGCGCTTGGGCCTTGGCCGCCAGCAACTGGGCGCGCTGCTCATTGGTCCAGTCGGCCACCGCTTGGGCGCGCACCTCTTCCATCGGCTTGAGCTTGGGCGGCGTCACCCCATTCACATGTGCCACATAATAAGCGCCAAGCTTGGTGGAAAAGGGGTCGGTGTCCTCGCCCACTTCGCCCTTGAACATGGCAGGCAGGAATTCGGCATCCGCCGGCACTGCGGCCTTGCCACCATCGGACTTGAGGCCGGTGGAATCCACCGCGCCCAAATGGGTGAATGTCATGCCGGCTTTCTTGGCCGCGGTCTTGAGATCATCGCCCGCGGTATGGGCTTCGGTATAGGCATTGACCGCGTCCACCAGCTTGTTGGCCGCGAGCTGGCTTATGAGTGACTTGCGGATGTCTTCCTTGACATCGGCGAGCGTCTTGGAAGAGCCGGGGGCGATCTTGGTGACGCGGACCAGGGCATAGCCGCCAAATCCGGTCTTGATCGGCTGGCTGACCTCATTCACCGGCAAGGCAAAGATGGCCTTGGCCCGATCGGCATCGGGCAATTCGTCCTGAGCGAGCGTGCCCAGCGAAATCTGGTCGGGCTTCAATCCGTGCTGCGCCGCGATGTCCTCGAATTTGGTGCCCGCTTCCAACTTGGCGCGGGCGTCCTTGGCTTCGGCTTCCGTCTTGAACTCGATCTGCTGCACGTCGCGCTTTTCGGGCACGATATAAGTGCTTTTGTGGGCGTCGTAATCCTGCTGAATCTGAGCGTCGGTGACAGTGATGGAGCCCATCACGTCGGAAGGCGCGATGGCGGCGTAATCGGCATCGCGATATTCCGGCGTGGAGTAGCGCGCCGCATGCGCCTTGACATAGGCCGTCAGCACCGCGTCGCTGGGCGGTGCCACTTCGCCTGCCTGGTCGGGCGACAGGATCACGTAATCAGCGGCGCGCTTCTCCCCGACATATTGAAAGATCGCCTGGGCATAGGTCGGGGGCAGCAGGAAATAGCCTTCCAGCGCCTGGGTGAACTGGTCGCGCGTCATGTCCTGGCGCACTTCGCCCAGGAATTGTTCCTCGGAATAGCCGGCATTGGCGACCGCCTGATTGAAGACCTGGCGGTCGAATTGGCCCAGCGTGCCACGGAACGGCTCCATGGCATGCACGGCCTGCACCAGGGCTGTGTCGGAGGTGGTCAGGCCGAGCTTCTCGGCTTCGTTGTTGAGGGCGTCGCGGCCGATCGTCTGCTGCAAGGCGACCTGTCCCAGCCCCATCTTCTCCGCCATGTCGGGCGTGATCTCGCTTCCCATCCGCTGGCTTTGATTGCGCAGGAAATTGCGATAGGTGCGCTCGAATTCCTGGGGCCCGATGTCGGTCCCGCCCACCGACGCCACGCTGGCGCTGCCGCCGATGTTGAACTGTTCCAGCCCCATGCCCCACACCACAAAGGCGAGCGTGAGCGCCCCCATCATCAGGGTGACGACCCAATGTTTGGAAAGGGAATGCATCCATTGAATCATGACGTCGGTTCCGTGACTTAAAGAGCGTGGCGCGGAGAGGCGGCGGATGATAGGGAGGGGGAACCTTCCCGGCAAGCCGCGAATCCGGCGCGGTTTTGCAGCCGAAAGCCGGGAAATACAAGGATATATCTGAGGCTTATCCGAGGCGGATGCCGGGATTGGGGACGCGATGCGCAAGCTGGTGGCGGGAAATTGGAAAATGAATGGGCTGGCCTCCAGCCTGGACCAGTTGGCAGCGCTGAAAGACGGCCTTGGCCGGACACCGCCTGCCTGTGATGTGCTGGTCTGCCCGCCCGCGACCTTGATCGCCCAGGCGGCCTTGGCGATCAAAGGTGCTTTCGCCCTGGGCGCGCAGGATTGCCACGCCCAACCCAAGGGCGCCTTCACCGGCGATATTTCGGCCGAGATGCTCAAGGATGCCGGCGCATCGCATGTGATTGTGGGGCATTCCGAACGCCGCCAGTATCACGGCGAAACCAGCGCGCAGGTCGCGCTGAAGGCGCAAGCGGCGTGGCGTGCGGGCCTGCGCGCCATCATCTGCATCGGCGAGAGCCTGGAGGAGCGCAAGGCCGGCAACGCCAACCACATCTGCCAATCACAGTTGAAGGACAGCGTGCCGGAAGGCGCGGCCGCCGCCAACACGGTGATCGCCTATGAACCGGTCTGGGCCATCGGCACCGGGCGGAACGCGACGTCGGCGCAGGCCGGCGAAGCGCATGCGCACATTCGCACGCGGCTCCGGCAATGGTTTGGCGGCGACGCGGCGGATACATGCCGCGTGATTTACGGCGGGAGCGTCAAGCCGGACAACATCCGCGAGCTCATCGCCGAGCCTGACGTCGACGGCGCGCTGGTGGGCGGCGCGAGCCTCGAGGTCAAGAGCTTTGCTGATATAGTTAAGAGTTCAAGGTCGGCTAAATGATTGCTTATTACGCGGTCACGGTTCTCTACATCTTCGTCTGCCTGCTG
>DATHLY010000218.1:0-6337 GCA_035487655.1 Rhizomicrobium sp.
CCCTGTTCCAAGCACTGAGAATTCCGCCGTTCAGGAAAAAATGTCTCCGAAACAGGAATCAAAAGCGAAATGCTCGGCGCGGCTGGTCGTCCAATCGCACTGCACCAGCATTGTTGATAAACATCAGCGAACGGACTGGTATCCGGCACGCACGCCGTGTGGAGACAAAACGAATTGACCAACACTTATGTGGCGGCACCGGAATGCTCCGGCACTTTGGAGCAGATAATATTCCCACATCTTGCAGAACCGTTCACCGTGCCTGCGCATCATCTCAATTCTGTTGGATTGGAACTTGTCATTCCAGGCCATAAGGGTCTTGTCATAGAAGACACCAAAATTGTGAACGTCTTCCACAACGAACAGGCCCTCGACGGCTGCGGTGATTTGGCCTACGGAAGGCAGATCTCCGTTTGGAAAGATATATTTGTCTTGCCAGGCGTCGATTGTTGGATAGCGCTCATTTTCCCATATCGTTTGCAGAAGAAACAGGCCACCGTTTTTCATATAGCGGCGCGCGCACTCGAAATATGTGCGATAATTTTTCGAGCCCACATGTTCGAACATGCCCATCGAGACGAGATGGTCGGCTTTGGGCCCCATGTAATTGCGGTAGTCCTGCAACAGAGGATTTACCGCCAGTCCCGCATAGCGCCTCAACGTGTAATCGACTTGCACGGGTGAAACAGTTACGCCGAAGCATTTCGCGCGATGGTGTTCCGCAGCATAGCCAAGGAACGATCCCCAGCCACAACCGATATCCAGAACAATGTCTTGTTCTTTCAGGCCAATCTTGCGACAAATGAGATCAAGCTTGGCTTCCTGCGCGTCGTCCAGCGTGGTGGCGCTAGCCCAATAGCCACAGCTTCCCGTCAGACGTCGGTCGAACGTCGCTTCGAATACATCTACGGGCAAGTCATAGTGAATGTCAGCCGCTTGTTTTGCGCGGCTTATCGTCTGACGATTCTGGAGGCGAGAAACCATGATCAGAAGGGCGAGTGACAAGTTCATGCCCAAGGCGGCGCCCAGACGGTTCGATATCACTCTATCGAAAAACTGGTCGAGCGCTTCGCAGTCCCAATCTCCATCCATGTAGGACTCGCCTAAAGCCAGAGATCCTCCAGCCAGCAAGCGACGGTAAAATCGATCGCGGTGAACCCGAATATCCCAGGGCCGGGATCCGCCAATTGCCACATCCGCGAGTTGAAAGAGGTCGGCAATCCGCTGAGACCGGCTATAGCCGCGCAGCCATGCTGAAAATGGCAAAGCCGGTTCTGCCTTTTCCGGCGTCAATGAATTGCTTGATTTGTCAGAGGAGATCTGGTCCGTCATGAAATCGCGACTCCACTTGGGCCTGGTCGGCCGCGAACGGTAGCATGAATTTCATTGCCGGCTAGGCCAGGCATCGTCGTTCCGCGGCGCTCGGCCATCAGTGCGCCACTTGCGTGACGATTGTTTCGGCCTCGGCGAACAGGGCCGGATCAATGATCAGCCCCGAGGCGGCGGCGTTCTCGTCCAGTTGTTCGGGCCTGCTCGCACCGACGATGGCGGATGCGACATTGGGCTCGCGCAGCACCCAAGCGAGCGCAAATTGCGAAAGGGTACAGCCGGCCCTCGCTGCGACGGGTTTCAACATTTGAATCGCTTCCAGCATATCGCGACCGGTCCAGCGCTGGATGAACTGGCCCATCGTCGTGCTTGCGGCGCGCGAATCCGCCGGCAGCGGCGCGCCCGGAAGATATTTTCCGGTGAGGACGCCTTGCGCCAGCGGTGACCAGACGATCTGGGAAACCTGTTTCTCCCGGCAGAGCGGGATGACCCTCTCCTCCGGCTGGCGCCAGAGCAGGGAATATTGCGGCTGGCTGGAGACGAAGCGCTCCATCCCGGGAAGCGCGAAAGCCGCCGCGATCTGATCGGCCGACCATTCGCTGAAGCCGATATGGCGCGCCTTACCTTGGCGCACGACATCGCTGAGTGCCCGCATCGTCTCTTCCAGCGGCGTCTCCGCATCATAACGGTGGCACTGATAGAGATCGACATGATCGACCCGCAACCGCGTCAGCGAAGCGTCTATCTGTTTGAGGATCTGTGCCCGGGACAAGCCGCGGTCGCTGTCGCTCATCGGGAAGAAGACTTTGGTCGCCAGCACATAGCTGTCACGCGAGCGCTTGGCGAGAGCCTCGCCAAGGAAAGTCTCGGCTGCGCCACGACCATAGACATTGGCGGTGTCAATGAAGTTGATCCCCAGCTCGAAGGCGCGGCCCACGCAACCGAGCGCGCGGTCCCGGTCCACACCGACGCCATAGGTGAGCCAGGAGCCAAGGGAGATTTCCGAGACCGAGAGATCGCTGGTGCCGAGTTTGCGGTATCTCATTTTCTCTTCCAATACGGCCCGAACACCAGCATGAACCGCTCTATCAGCATCGCATGCGGTCAAGCGCGAGCGGCCTATAATTAGGGTTGGCTCCTCGACAAGCTGAATACTGGACGCCTTGTCTTCGTTTACCAGAGTTGCCTTGGGAAAGAACTTATGTTGCGCAATAACAGGGAAAAAATGGAAAATAACAGGGAAAATCTGCTGTTATTATGAAGGGCGCACACCTACTGGGAGGCTTGCTGGCGAATCTCTGCCACCTGCCGCGCCGTAATCGATGAGCGGGAGGCCCCGAAACGGGCGGTGACATAATTGGCCACCGCCGCGATCTCGATGTCCGAATAGGCATGACCGAACGACGGCATAGTGACCTGTCCGCCAGCGCTCTGGCGTGTTACGCCCCAGATGATCGCTTGTGCGATATTGCGGGCGCTGGGATCGTTTATGCTGCGGCTGCCAGTGAAGGTGGCGTAGGCGAGGAGGGGGCTCTCGCCTGTCCAGTCATGGCAGCCGGCGCACGCCCCCGCGAAGATCGCCTTGCCGCGCGCGTCCGCGTCAACCGTTCTGGGCGAGGCAGAAGCGGGCGCGGTCTTGGGAGTGGGCAGGGTAGGATCGGCGATCGCTGGGATGCTGCGCAGGTAGATCACTAGTGCCCGGATGTCCTGTGGCGCCAGATGCATCAGGCTCTTGTCCACGGCTTCGCCCATCGGGCCGGCGGCTGTGCCGTAGCCTGTTGCATGTCCGGTGGCGAGGAAATCGGCCAGGGCATCATCGCTCCATCTGCCGATGCCGCTCTCCTTGTCCTGCGTGATGTTGTAGGCCTTCCAGCCCGCCGCCACGGCGCCGGAGAATTTTTTGCGGTTATCCAAAGCCTGCATCAGGTTGCGGGGCGTGTGGCAATCGCCGCAATGGGCCAGTGCCTCGGCCAGATAGGCTCCGCGATTCCATTCCAGGTTTTGCGCCGAGTTGGGTTCGAACCGCCGGTCGGAATTGAAGAAGGCGGACCAGAAGCTCATCAGCCAGCGTTGGTTGAAAGGAAAGGCCAGTGTGTTGGCCGGCGGGGAAGCATGCCGCGCCGGCAGCGAAAACAGGAATGCCTTCATCGCCAAGGCGTCGGCATCGCTGATCATGGTGTAGGCGGCATAGGGAAAGGCGGGATAGAGCCGCATGCCATCCGGCGCCACGCCTTTGTGCAGCGCGTTGAGGAAATCCGCGTCGCTCCAGTTGCCGATACCAGTTTCCTTATCGGGCGTGATGTTGGGCGAATAGAGCGTGCCGAAAGGCAGGTTGAAGGCCAGCCCGCCGGTGAACGGCTCGCCGCCCTTGACGGTGTGACAGGCTTCGCAATCGGCGGCGCGGGTAAGGTATTCGCCGCGCATTATCTGGCTCGCCTGGCGCACGCTCGCGGGAACGCCGGTGGGATCGCCTCCCTTGTAGTCTCCAAGCGCCACCCGGTTTCCACCCGCGAAATCCAGCGGGCTTGGGCCCAGTATGATCCAGCCGCAAACCCCCAGCACGATGAGGGCAATGACGACAAGCGCGGCTAGAATCCGTTTCATGCTTGTTTTCTCCCCGCCAGCACCTCGCGGTCGATGGGCAGCCGGCGGAGCCGGATCCCGGTGGCGGCATAAAGCGCATTGCCGAGCGCCGGCGGGCCGGCTGTGGCTCCGGTTTCGCCAATGCCGCCGGGGGCCTCGCCGCTTTTGACCAGATGCACCTCGATGTCGGGGACTTCGTTGATGCGCAGCATGCGATAGTCGTGGAAGTTGCTCTGCTGCACACGCCCCTTGGCGATGGTGACCTCGCCGAAAAGCGCGGCGGTCAGACCAAAGATCAGTCCGCCTTGCAGCTGGGCGATAACGGTGTCGGGATTGACTGCTATCCCTGTGTCAACCACCGAAATCACGCGGCGAAGTCTAACTTCGCCATTCTCGTCAGCTTCGGCTTCGCAGACGGTGGCGATGAAGCTGGCGAACGCAATCTGGGCGCAGATGCCGCGTCCGGTGCGGGCCGGCAGGGACTGGCCCCAGCCCGACTTCTGTGCGGCAAGCTCGATTACCGATTTGAGGCGCGGGGTCTTGTCCAGCATGGAAAGCCTAAAGGCGACCGGATCTTTGCCCGCCTTGTGGGCCAACTCGTCCATGAAGCTTTCAATCGCGAAAACATTGTTGTTGGGGCCCACGCCGCGCCAAAAGCCAGTGGGAACAGCAGGAGGCTCACGCCGCACATATTCGACACGGAAATGGGGAATGGCATAGGGCATGTCGACGGCGCTATCCACGGCATCGAAGTCGACATCATGCGTGTAGGCGGGTGGCAGCCAGCGCGCGATCACCGACGAGCCGGTGATGCGGTGGGTCCAGCCGTTAATCTTTCCATCCTTCAGGCTGGCCGCCAGCAAGTCGCGATAAATCGGCCGGTACATGTCATGCTGGATATCTTCCTCGCGCGAATAAGTGACTTTCACGGGGCCATCGACATGCTGAGCGATCCGCGCCGCCTTGATTGCCATGTCCGGCTCGAGCCTGCGGCCAAAGCCACCGCCCAAAAGATGCTGATGCACTGTCACTTTCTCGGGCGGCAGGCCCAAGGTCTTGGCGATGGAAGATTGGACCCGCGCCATGATCTGGGTGCCGATCCACAGCTCGCAGGCACCCGGCGTAACATGGACGGTACAATTTAGGGGCTCCATGGTGGCATGGGCCAGGAACGGCAGTTCATAGGCCGCTTCCAGCTTGTCACCGTCGGTTAGGCCTTTGTCGGCATCACCGGTCGACTTTGCCACCGCACCCTTCTGCGTGCTGGCCTGGCGGATATCACTCCAGATAAGTGCGGAATCGACATTGGCATTGGCGCCGTCATTCCAGGTGATGGCGAGGGCCGCCAGGCCCTTCTTGGCCGCCCATGTCGTGTCGCCGACCACCGCGACCAAATCGTCCAACACCACAATCTGGCGCACGCCGGGAATTGCCTTGGCCTTGCTGTCGTCGACATGGCCGACTTTGCCGCCGAACACGGGCGAGGCCGCCAAGGCGGCGAATTTCACACCAGCCGGCAGGGCATCAATGCCATATACTGCCTTGCCATTGACCTTGTCGGGCGTGTCGAGCCGCTTCAGTGGCTTGCCAATCAGGGTGAAGTTCTTCGGATCCTTCAAGGGCACATTTGCCGGCGGTTTTAGGCCTGCGGCGCGGGCGGCCAGCGTTCCATATCCCAGCTTGCGGTTGCTGGCAGCATGGATCACTTGACCGGCGGCGGTGCTGCAGGATGCGGCATCCACGCCCCATTGCTGTGCCGCTGCGGCCACAAGCATGGCACGGGTGGTGGCGCCGGCAGTGCGCAATGGTTTCCAGAATGCGCGGATAGAGTTGGAATTGCCCGTCGCCTGCACGCCGAACGCCGGATTGGCATAATGCGCCTCATCGGCCGGCGCATGTTCCAGGGTCACCCGCGCGAAGTCAGCGTCGAGTTCTTCCGCCATGATCATGGCGATGGAGGTATAGACCCCTTGGCCCATCTCCACCTGCGGCATGACCAGGGTGATGCCGCCATCGCCTGCGATACGAATGAAGGCATTGGGCGCGAAGACGGCAGGGGCCGCCTGTGCCGACGGAAGCTGGAAACTGAAAAGGGTCACCCCGGCAGCGCTGACTTTCAGGACTTGCCGGCGGGACAATCCAGGACGTTCGGCTGCTGACGACATTTGCCCTCCTATGCCTGAACGGCAGCTTTTTTGACCGCCTCGCGGATGCGCACATAGGTGCCGCAGCGACAGATATTGCCAGCCATGGCGGCGTCGATGTCGGCATCGGTGGGATTGGGGGTGCTTGCAATCAGTGCTGCTGCAGACATGATCTGGCCTGACTGGCAATAGCCGCATTGCACGACCTCCAGATCGAGCCAAGCCTTCTGGATCCTGGCGCCGGCCGGCGATTCACCGATTGCCTCGATTGTGGTAATCTT
>DATHLY010000219.1:0-3595 GCA_035487655.1 Rhizomicrobium sp.
CCTTGACTTCGCCTTTCAGCACACCGCCCTGAATGGCGGCGCCGATGGCGACCACTTCATCCGGATTGACGCCCTTGTGCGGCTCCTTGCCGAACAGCTGCTTGACCACTTCCTGCACCTTGGGCATGCGGGTCATGCCGCCCACCAGGATGACTTCGTCGATCTGGGAGGTGGTGACGCCGGCATCCTTCAGGGCCTGCTTCACGGGGCCGACCGTCTTCTGGATCAGCTCGTCCACCAAGGCTTCCAGCTTGGCGCGGGTGATCTTGATGGTGAGATGCTTGGGACCGGAGGCATCCGCCGTGATGAAGGGCAGGTTCACTTCCGTCTGCTGCGCGCTCGACAGTTCGATCTTGGCCTTTTCGGCGGCGTCCTTCAGACGCTGCAGCGCCAGGCGGTCGCTGCGCAGGTCGATGCCGTTTTCCTTCTTGAATTCGTCAGCCAGGAAATTCACCACGCGGGTGTCGAAGTCCTCGCCGCCCAGGAAGGTGTCGCCATTGGTGGACTTCACCTCGAACACGCCGTCGCCGATTTCCAGCACCGACACGTCGAAGGTGCCACCGCCCAGGTCATAGACGGCGATGGTGCCGGACTGCTTCTTGTCCAGGCCATAGGCCAGCGCCGCGGCGGTGGGCTCGTTGATGATGCGAAGAACTTCCAGCCCTGCGATCTTGCCGGCGTCCTTGGTCGCCTGGCGCTGGGCGTCGTTGAAATAAGCGGGAACGGTGATCACCGCCTGGGTGACTTTCTCGCCCAGATGGGCTTCGGCGGTTTCCTTCATCTTGGTGAGGATGAAGGCGGAGATTTCACTGGGAGAGAATTTCTTGTTCTCGCGGCCTTGCACCCAGGCATCGCCATTGTCGGCCTTGACGATCTTGTACGGCACCATGCCCATGTCCTTCTTGGTCATGGGATCGTCGAAGCGGCGCCCGATCAGGCGTTTGATGGCGAAGAAAGTGTATTCGGGATTGGTGACGCCCTGGCGCTTGGCGGGCTGGCCCACAAGGCGTTCGCCATCGGGGGCAAAGGCGACGATCGAGGGGGTGGTGCGGGCGCCTTCCGCATTTTCAATGACCTTGGGGGCCGAGCCTTCCATCACTGCCACGCAGGAGTTGGTGGTACCCAGGTCGATGCCAATTACTTTAGCCATTCTCTAATTCCTCTCATTGGGCATGGCATCCTGACCCCCTGCAGGGGCGTCCTCCGGGCCATCCCATTGAATTCTTTGACAAAATAAGCCATGGACCATAGCCATGCTTATACAAGGGGGTATATAGGGAAGGGGGGCGGACTTGCCAAGCCTTCCGAGGGGGGCTTTTGGCCGCTGGGTTCGTCGCGTTCATGCGCGTCCTTCGCTGCCGCTCAGGACCTATGAACTCGCTCACCTACTTCCGGTACGCATCGCTCCGCGCTCCTGCCCATCGACCAAAATCCCCTCCTCGGGGTATCGGTCACACTCAAAGCTTAGAGCGGTTCAAAACTAGGGGAGGGAGCCGCCGCCCCCGCTCGCTTCGCCCCGGATGCGGGCATGGTCAAATCCAAACCTCAGGCCCGCTAGTTCATTTGCCAGATGGCCTGCGTCAGGACAGAGGCAAAACCGGTCCAGGCCAGATAGGGAAGCAAGATCAGTCCCGCCAGACGGTCGCGCCGCAAGAACAGAAGAAGGGCGGCCAACACCGCCATGTCGAGCACAGCGATCTCGATCAGCGCGGCACCGATCCGGTGCAGGCCAAAGAACAGAATGGTCCAGGCGAGATTCAGTGCCAGCTGGAGGGCGAAGACCACCATCTCCGGCGACTTCAGTCCGGTCTTTTTCCAAACCAGCCAGGCAGCGAAGGCCATCACGATGTAAAGCGTGGTCCATATCGGGGCCAACAGCCAATTGGGCGGCGCGAAGCGGGGAAGCGTCAGTGACGCGTACCAGGTTGGAATTTGCGGATAGGTGACCAGGCTCGCCAAGGCGCCAACGCCGAGGGTCGCGATCAGGAACAAATAGAGCGGGCGGCGCTGCGCCTTTTGGGGATCTTCGGCGGGATCGAAAAAACTCATCCGGCAGTCACGGCATGATCGGCCAAAATGGCCGCGATGCAGGCCGACAGTTTCTTGGCGAAAGGAATGTGGAGGAATTCGTTGGGGCCGTGGGCGTTGGAATGTGGTCCCAGAACGCCCGCAACGACGAATTGGGTGTTGGGAAATTTTTCCCCCAGCATGGCCATGAAGGGGATCGAGCCGCCTTCGCCGTGAAAGGCGACCGGCTTGCCGAACGCCGCCAGACTGGCCCGGTTGAGCGAGTCTTCAAGCCATGGCGCCAAGACCGGCGCGTTCCAGCCATTGTCGCCGCGCGGAACGTCGAACACCACTTGCGCCTGGTAAGGCGGGTCGGCCTCCAAGGCCTTTTTCATCGCGATGCGGGCTTTCTCCGCATCCAAGGTGGGTGGTAAGCGCAGGCTGAGCTTGGCGGTGGAAAAAGGCAAAAGCACATTGCCGCCATTGGCGGGAAGGGGATAGCCGTCCATTCCTGTCACCGCCAGTTGCGGTCGCCAGGTCTTTTCCAGGATCAGTTCCGCGCCGATTTCATTTGATGGTCGCACGGCCGACGGCTCACTCCGCTCGCCTGGCCGATGCTCCGGCGCCATCGGTTGGGTGCGGCCCGCGAAGGGGATGCCGGACCAGACTTCATCGCCCAGGATCGCAGCGGTTTTTTTCGCCTGCTTCCGGCGGTCGGATGGAATGTCGACGAACAATTCGGGCAGAGTCATGCGCCCGGTCACCTCGTCTTCCACCCGCGACAACAGGCGACGCAAAATCCGGAAGGAGGACGGCACGATGCCGCTGGCGGCGCCGGAATGCACGCCTTCGGTCAAAACTCGAACCGTCAGATTGCCGATCACCATCCCGCGCAGGGAGGTGGTCAGCCAGAGCTGATCGTAATTGCCGGCCCCGGAATCCAGGCACACGACCAGGTCGGGCGTGCCGATGCGCGCGCCCAGATGATCGATATAGAAGGGAAGATCGGGCGAGCCGGATTCTTCGCAGGCCTCGATCAGGATGATTGTGCGGGCATGGGCGATGTTCTGCTCATGGAGCCCCTGCAGCGCGGCAAGACTGGCGAACATGGCATAGCCGTCATCGGCGCCGCCGCGGCCGTAAAGCTTGTCGTCCTTCAAGACAGGCAGCCAGGGGCCGGTGCCTTCGGCCCAGCCCGCCATTTCGGGCTGTTTGTCGAGATGGCCGTACATAAGGACCGTACCGGATCCTGTGCCAGGGATTTCGATGAAGATCAGCGGCGTGCGACCTTTGAGCCTGACAACTTCTAGCGACGAGCCGGGAAAATGCCTGAGCTTGTCTTTCGCCCAGGCGGTGAACATCCCGACCGCCTGTTCCATATAGCCATGCTTTTCCCAGTCGGAATCGAAAGCCGGACTCTTGTTGGGAATGCGGATGTAGTCGGTGAGCACCGGGATGATTTCGTCATCCCAGATGTGGTTCATGAAGGAGGTAAGCTTTGAAAAATCCATGGATAGCCTTCATTCAGCCAGACAATAACGTGCCAGTCATCATCAAGTCTGCTCTTTCCTCTCCCCTTGTGGGAGAG
>DATHLY010000220.1:0-4168 GCA_035487655.1 Rhizomicrobium sp.
TGAAATGACCGGCGCTGGCGCGGGCCAGCTGGAAGACGAAAGTCTGCCAGTGGTTCTGCGTTTGCCACAAGAGATTGGGCAGAAAGATCAGCAGCGCCAGGACCGCACCCAGATAGGGCCAGGGCGAAAACAGCCATTTGCGGGCATTGCGATCGAAGATGAGCCAAGCTAGCGCGCCCATACCGAGAAAAAGGGCGGAAAATTTGGAGAGCAGGCCAAGGCCCGCGGCAAGGCCGGCCCCCAGCCATAGCCGGCCGTCATCTTCCGCCTCGACCCGCGCCAGGAAATACACGAAGGCGGCGCTGGCGACCAGCGAGGGCATGTCCGGCGTCGCCGCCAGAAGCTCCACCGAGACCATCAGCGTCAGATTGAAAAATACCGCCGCCAATCCGGCGCGGTCCCGGTCTTTCAAGATCAGCGACGCCGCGCGCCAGACAAACCAGCTCGCCGGCAGCGACAGAACAACGCCGGCAAACAGCACGCCGAACGGCGTGTCGCCAAACAGCAAGGTGCCCGCGCGGATCAGCCAGGCGATCATCGGAGGATGATCGAAATAGCCGGCCGCCGGATGCCGGGACCATAGCCAGTAATAGGCTTCGTCCGCCGACAATGGCAGATCGGCCGCCATCAGGGCGCGCAGCAGAACAAGCGCCACGACCAGAACCAGGCTGATGCGAAAGTTGATCACCGGGCTCGCCAGACAAACAATGTCGACATGGCGTAATTCCACAGCACGCTCATAACGGCGCCGACCGCACCTGCCACCCACCAGATCGGCCGTTCGACATACAGCCAACTCGCCAAGTCCACATTGGCGAGCACGCCGACCGAACACACCACGCAAAACAGGACAAAGCCGCGCACCATGGCCAATCCCTTCAGGCGGCGATCGCGATAGGTCAGCTCATTGTTGAGCATGAAATTGCTGGTCATGGCTGCAAATGTGGCGATGATCTGGGCGGCGCGGAAAGGCTGCATCAGCGCCAGGCTGGCGGATAAAAATGACAGATGCACGATCAGGCCGATGCTGCCGACAATGGCGAAGAAGATGAACCGCGGGTCCACCAAGTCTCCGGTCACCTTGGCCAGCAACAAGCCCAAAAACTCCACGCCGATCTGGATGTTGAACTTGCTCTCGCCCTCGAAACGCTCACCGAAACTGTAAGGCTGTTCGGCAATCCGCAATTTCGATCCCGCAGTAGCTGCAATATCCAGCAGGATCTTGAATCCCGCCGGCGATAGGCGCGGGGCGATCTCGTCAAAGCGGTCGCGCCGCATCATGAAAAAACCCGACATGGGATCGGATAGGGGCGTGCCCACCAGACGATGCGTCATCCGGGTGGCCAGTCGCGAGATCGCACCCCGCCCTTCCGAGAAACTCGCCGCCGAACCGCCCGCGACATAACGGGTGGCGGCCACCAGGTCCGCCTCTCCATTGGTGAGTTTGGCCAGCATGAGAGGCAGAACCTTTTCGTCATGCTGCAGATCGGCATCGATCACCGCGACATAAGGCGCGGCGCTGGACAACATGCCCTCGATGCAGGCCCCTGCCAGCCCACGGCGCCCCACCCGGCGCAGGCAGCGCACTCTGGGGTCGTGGTTGGCAATCTCCTTGACCGCGGCGGCGGTGCCGTCGGGGGAATTGTCGTCGACAAAAATGGCTTCCCAGGCGATCCCGGAGAGGGTTGCATCCAACCGACGCACGAGTTCGGCGACGTTGCCCCGTTCCTTGAAGGTCGGAACCACCACCGACAGTTCGGCAGTGGTGGGCGGCGGCGGGACGGCGCTTGCCTTCTGGTCGCTTAGGCCGACATCGCTCACGCCAACGCTCCCGGACAATTGATTGATGGTGGACAAAGCGGCGATTCGAAAGAGATTTGCTCTTTGGTGCCGGGGTAAGGCTTTGCCGTCAAGGGGTTAGCGGATGCCGGTTATAAATGTGTAACCAACTCAGCGGCTTGAGAATACAGGCCGTGAAACTTTTGATGGCCGAATTGCGTTGAACGGCCATGAGCGAATCTGCCCTGCCCCCTTACAAGCCCAGACCGACCCTTCCCCCCACGTCCCTTCCCTTACGGCTGATCGCGCCCCGGGTTCTGGTCGTGGAGGACGAAATGGCCGTTGCCATGCTGATCGAGGACATGGTCGTTGAACTCGCCTATGAGATCGCCGCCATCGTGCCCAGGCTGGAAGACGCCATGCAGTATCGGGACGGCGACAATTTCGACCTCGCCATCCTGGATGTGCATTTGAACGGAAAGACTGTTTTTCCCTTTGCGGCCGAATTGGAAGAACGCGACATTCCTTTCCTGTTCGTCACCGCCTACGGCCCGCGCGGCGTCCCGGAAAAGTACCGCCATCACCGCATCCTGCAAAAGCCCTTCGGCCCGGTGGAGCTTCGCCGCGCCTTGATGGAGTTGCCGGCTGGAGTGTGAATTGCCTCGCGGCCCTTCTCAATGGAAGAAGATTGCGTAGAGCACTACGCCGGCAATCACCGAGAGCGCCAGCGAAATGTGCAGCACATAGCGCATGACGCCCAGTTCTTTGCCTTGACGCGCCTGTTCGGCGCTCAAAACCGTCCTGCCGTCCCGGGTGGTTGCCATGTCCAGTCGCCCTTGTCATTCCGCCGCATGATTGCTGCAGTGGCGGTCCTCCAGTTCCGCGATGACAACGTCAATAGCGCTTGCGTCGACGGACAACCCCTCGGCATCCCGCCATGATCGAAGAATCTCCAGCCGCTCGCCATCGCTGAAGCGGCGGTCCCGCAGCACGTCATTGGGCGTGCGATAGATGCGCGCCGGATGTTGTTTGATGTCTTCAAGCAATTTTTTCTTGGCCATGCCTCATCTCCGGGCGTCTCAAATCCGGCCGAGCAGCGCCAACACCAGCACAATCACCAGCACCAGCCCCAGTGTGCCGGACGGGTAATAGCCCCAGCCGCGGCTGTGGGGCCATGACGGCCAAGCGCCCAGCAGCAGGAGTAGAAGCACAACAATCAGAATGGTTCCGAGCACCGAATATTGCCTTCTCAATCTTCAAGAGGAACTCAGTGAAAGGAAGGCGGTTCCCGTGAACCTTATGGTTCCTCGGTTCCCGCCGGGTCCATGAATGGAACGTTCGGGGCCGCGCCGTCATTTCCACTTATGCTTACACTAGGGAGATATTCATGAAGAAAGTCATTCCTGCTTTGACGAGCGCGATGCTTGTGATGCTGGCGGGTCCCGCTTTTGCCGGCAAGTCGACGCCGCAAGAACGTGAAGCCACCCGGCAGCTGAATCTGGAAGCTGCCCAGCAAGCCAAGAACACCAATCAGCAAATCGCCGCCGCCACGCCGAGCGCGAACACGAAATCACAGAGCGCTCCCGCCGCGGCGCCAACAACGCCGGTGGAAAGCGCGCCCGCCGGGCAGAACCAGGATAAGACTCCGGCCGCCGATGCGCCCGCGGCTGCCAATCCGGACGCCAATCCCAACCCGCCTGCGCAGTGATGCGCTGATCGCCGGCCGGTCCATCCGGCCGGCGATCTTTGCTACCGTAATTTGAGCGCCGCGAACGCCCCGGCGCTGGCGGCCGTTGCTGTCACAATCATGCCCCAGCCGATATCCAACACTGTCACTCGCAAACTCCAAACTTTCATCGTGGCGAAGTTGGTCAGGTCGTAGGTCGCATAGGCGAACATGCCGAACAACGCGCCATAGAGCGCGGCCGCACGCCAATCGGCGGAAGCAAGGGCGGGACGTATCGCAAAGATCATGATGCCGATGGCATAGGTCAGATAAAAAACCACCGCCACGCTCATCTTGGGGTCATCCGCCAACAAGGGGCCCAAGTCGCGGCGATAGAGTACCGCGGACATGTTTGTGAGCCACAAATAATCTAGCCCCGCCATCGCCAGGAGCGAGACCAGATAGGCGATTGGATAGGTCATGACCCTTGCCTCCCCGGGGCAGCATACGTGCGATTTGTCCGCTCGGATCATCTCAACAAATGTGATCCATTCTGCGCATAAGGGCGTAGACCGGGCGAATATCGGGGGCGCGATGGCCAGGATTGCGATTGTCGGAGCGGGAATTGCCGGGCTGGGCAGCGCTTATCTGCTCAACCCCCGCCATGATATCACTGTTTACGAAAAGGCCCCGCGCGTCGGCGGACACATCCGGACCGTCACG
>DATHLY010000221.1:0-2269 GCA_035487655.1 Rhizomicrobium sp.
CGCTTGCCGCGCCAGCCCACCACCGGCGTGTCGATCGCTTCGGCGCGCACGGCCTCGGCCGGGAGCCAGCGGACACGTCCGGTCTCGCTGTCGGTGACTTCGCCGCCGAACCCGACCAGATACGAGGTCTCGCGCCGGTCGAATTCCCAGGGATTGCCATGCGCCAGCCAGGTTTCGGGATATTCCAGCTGCCAGCCATCCTTGATGCGCTGGCGGAACATGCCGTTGATGTAGCGAAGGCCATAGCCGCAGCCGGGCAGGTCCAGCGACGCCAGGCTCTCCATGAAGCAGGCCGCCAGCCGGCCCAGGCCGCCATTGCCCAGTGCCGCATCGGGCTCAAGCTCTTCGATCTGCGCCAGGTCGACATGGAAGGATTCCAGCGCGGCGGCGATCTCGGCGGTGAGACCCAGATTGGACAGCGCGTCCCTGAGCAGCCGGCCGATGAGAAATTCCAGGCTGAGATAGTAGACCCGCTTGGCCCGCGATCCGTTCATGGCGCGGGTGGAAATCATCCACTGGTCAATCACCTGATCGCGGATGGTGAGGATGGTGGCGGCCAGCCAGTCATGCGGCTTGGCGGCGCGCTCGTCCTTGCCGATGCGGTGAAGCAGCGTGTCCAGAATCCGGTCCGCAAGCGGCCGGAGCGGAAGTGGGGATAAAGGAAGCGTCATGGGTCCGCCGTGCGGGAAGGTTTGCAAAGGCCGCCACCCTTTGGCAAGCTAAATGACGATAAAGGCTGAAGGTTTCAGACATGTTTAGAACGCGGCAAGGGCGGGATGCGACGACATGTCATGATTTGGGTTCGATTCGGCCTCTCAATGCCCACGCAATGGGCGGTTCCACCATTCCCGCATGAACCAGCCAACTTCGCCCGTCCTGCCCGGCGCCCCATGGTGGCGCGGCGCCGTGATCTACCAAATCTATCCCCGCAGTTTCTGCGACTCCAACGGGGACGGGATCGGCGATCTCGCCGGGATCATCGGGCGGCTCGATTATGTGGCGTCGCTGGGCGTGGACGCGATCTGGCTGTCGCCGTTCTTTGCTTCGCCGATGACGGATTTTGGCTACGACATATCCGACTACCGGGCGGTCGATCCGATGTTCGGCACCCTGGCGGATTTCGACCGCCTGATCGTCCGGGCTCATGATCTGGGTCTGAAGGTTGTCATCGACCAGGTCTATGCCCACACCTCCGATGCGCATTCCTGGTTTCAAGAGAGTCGCGCCAGCCGCGACAATGAAAAGCATGATTGGTATGTGTGGGCCGATCCGGCGCCAGACGGCACGCCCCCCAACAATTGGCTTTCGGTCTTCTACGGGTCGTGCTGGACCTGGGACGGGCGGCGTGGCCAATATTACATGCACAATTTCCTGCCCTCGCAACCCCAGTTGAACGGCCACCATCCAGCGGTACAGGAGGCGCTGCTGGATGCCGCGCGCTTCTGGCTCGGGCGCGGCGCCGACGGTTTCCGCCTGGACGCGGTCAATTTCGCCATGCACGATCCCGCGCTCACCGACAATCCGCCGGTACGCGACGCATCGATCGTGCCCAAGCGTCCGTTCGATTTTCAGCATCATCTGCACAACCAGTCGCAGCCGGAAATCGTGCCGTTTCTGGAACGGCTTGCCGGCGTGATGCACAGTTTCGGTCCCGACCGGTTCACGGTTGCCGAAGTGGGCGGCGAGCACGCGCTGGCGGAAATGAAATCGTTCACCGCCGGCAACACGCGGCTGAACACCTCTTACGGCTTCGACTTCCTGTATGCCGACCGGCTGAGTCCCGACCTGATCCGCTCCGCGCTGGCGCAGTGGTCAGGCGCCGACGGGGAAGGCTGGCCCAGTTGGGCCTTCTCCAACCATGATGCGCCGCGCGTCGTCACCCGTTGGGGCGGCGAAAAAGCCGATGACGATCTTGCGAAATGCCTCCTGGCGCTGCTGATGAGCTTGCGCGGCAATGTGTTTCTCTATCAGGGCGAAGAATTGGGATTGCCGCAGGCGAAGATCCCATTCGAACGGCTGCGCGATCCCGAAGCCATCGCCAACTGGCCCTTGACCCTGGGGCGTGACGGCGCTCGCACGCCGATGCCATGGTCCGCCGGTTTGCCCCATGCCGGGTTTTCAAATGTCGAACCCTGGCTGCCGATCCCTGAGGAGCATATCGCGCGGGCCGTCTCGAAACAGAATGCCGATTCCGGTTCCGTCCTGATGGTGGCGCGCGAACTGATCGCGCTGCGCCGCGCCAATAGCGCGCTCAAGGCCGGCACGTTCG
>DATHLY010000222.1:0-10683 GCA_035487655.1 Rhizomicrobium sp.
CGGTCACCTTCAAGCTGGGCACCGACCCGAATCTTGCCACCCAACTGGTGCAGAACCGGGTCAACCAAGCGCTCCCCCGCCTGCCCGAGGTGACGCGCGCCTTGGGCGTCACCACCGTCAAGTCCTCGCCCGACCTGACCATGGTGGTGCACCTCAAATCACCGAGCCACCGCTATGACATGTTGTACCTGCGCAATTACGCGGTGCTGAACGTCAAGGACCAACTGGCCAAGATCGAAGGCGTGGGCAATGTGCAGCTGTTCGGCAGCGGCGATTATGCCATGCGCATCTGGCTCAATCCGCAGCGGATCGCGGAATTGGGGCTGACTGCCGATGACGTGGTCAATGCCGTGCGGCGCCAGAACGTCCAGGTCGCCGCCGGCGTAATCAACGGTCCGCCCTATGGTGCAAACAGCCAGTTGCAGCTTCCCATCAATGTCGAAGGCCGCCTCAGCGATCCGGAACAGTTCCGCCAGATCATCATCAAGAATGAAGGCGGGGTGGTGACTCGGCTCGGTGATGTCGCGCGCGTGGAAATCCAAGCCTCGCAATATGGACTGCGTTCGCTGCTCAACAATGGCGATGCCGTCGCCATCCCAATCTTCCAGGCGCCTGGCTCCAATGCCATTCAGATCAGCGACCGTGTGCGCGCCACGATGGAGGAGTTGAAGAAGAATTTCCCCGAAGGGCTGGACTATTCCATCGTCTATGACCCGACCGTGTTCGTGCGGGATTCCATCAAGGCTGTGGTCCACACCCTGCTGGAAGCCGTGCTGCTGGTCGTGCTGGTCGTGATCCTGTTCCTGCAGACCTGGCGGGCCTCCATCATTCCGCTATTGGCCGTTCCGGTCTCCATCATCGGCACCTTCGGCGCCATGCTCCTGTTCGGCTTTTCGATCAACAACCTGTCGCTGTTCGGACTGGTGCTGGCCATCGGCATCGTGGTCGATGACGCCATCGTGGTGGTGGAAAATGTCGAGCGCAATATCGAGGCGGGCCTTTCGCCGCGCGACGCCACCCTGAAAGCCATGTCGGAAGTGACTGGCCCGATCATCGCCATCGCGCTGGTCCTGTGCGCGGTGTTTGTGCCCATCGCCTTCATCAGCGGGTTGACCGGTGAATTCTACCGGCAGTTCGCCTTGACCATCGCCTTCTCGACCGTGATCTCGGCCTTCAACTCGCTCACCATGTCGCCCGCTCTCTCCGCACTGCTGCTCAAGAGCCATAGCGCCCCCAAGGACTTTCTGGCACGCGCCATGGAGAAGGTGCTTGGCGGCTTCTTCGGCGTTTTCAATCGCGTCTTCCGTCGCGGCGCCGAAGGTTATGGAACCGGAGTGGGCGGAATCCTGACCCGCAAGTCCGGCGCCGTTCTGGTCTATGGCGGGCTCCTGCTGGCCACTGTGGGCCTGTTCCGGCTGGTGCCACCCGGCTTCGTGCCCATCCAGGACAAGCAGTATCTGGTGAGCTTCGCACAGTTGCCACAAGGCGCCACTCTGGACCGCACCGAAAATGTGATCCGGAAGATGTCGGAGATCGCGCTAAAGGACCCGGCTGTGGAAGGCGCGGTTGCGTTTCCCGGCCTTTCCATCAATGGCTTCATCAACTCGCCGTCAGCCGGCATCGTGTTTGAGACCCTTAAGCCTTTCGATCAGCGCGGGTCCAAAGACTCCGGTATGGCCGTGGCGCAGCGCCTGCAGGCCAAGTTTGCCGGCATCAATGACGCCATCATCGCCATCTTCCCCCCGCCGCCGGTACAGGGGTTGGGCACCATCGGCGGCTTCAAGTTGCAGGTCGAGGATCGCACCGACCAGGGCGATGCCGCTCTGGCCAAGGTGATGCAGCAGATCCAGATGAAGGCGGCCAAGGACCCAACATTGGCTGGCGTGTTCTCCAATTTCTCGATCGGCGTGCCGCAGCTTTTCGCGCATTTGGACCGCACCAAGGCGCAGCAACTGGGCGTGGATGTGCAGAATGTGTTCAGCACCATGCAGACCTATCTGGGATCGGTGTACATCAACGACTTCAATCGCTTCGGCCGCACCTATGAAGTGATCGCCCAGGCCGACACGCCGTTCCGCGCCTCACCTCAGGACATCGCGCAGCTTAAGGTCCGCAACAATGCCGGCGCCATGGTGCCACTAGGGTCCCTGGTAACGGTCAGCGAGACCACCGGTCCCGACACCGCCATGCGCTACAACGGTTTCCGCGCCGCCGATCTGAATGGCGGTGCGGCGCCGGGCTATTCCACCGGCCAGGCCCAGGCAGCGATCACCAAAATTCTGGACGAAACCCTGCCCAAGGGCATGCGCTATGAATGGACCGAACTGACCTATCAGCAGATTCTGGCGGGCGACACCACGCTCCTGGTCTTTCCGCTCTGCGTCCTGTTGGTTTTCCTGGTGCTGGCGGCCCAGTATGAAAGTCTGTTCCTGCCGCTGGCGATCATCCTGATCGTGCCGATGTGCCTGTTCAGCGCCATCACCGGCGTGTGGCTGACCGGCGGCGACAACAACATCTTCACCCAGATCGGATTGTTCGTGCTGATCGGCCTGGCCTGCAAGAACGCCATCCTGATCGTGGAATTCGCCCGCGAGCTGGAATTGGGCGGCGAACAAACCATCCAGGCCGCCATCCATGCCGCGCGCTTGCGCCTGCGCCCCATCCTGATGACCAGTTTCGCCTTCATCATGGGCGTGGTGCCGCTGGTGCTATCCTCCGGAGCGGGTGCGGAGATGCGCCACGCCATGGGTGTTGCCGTGTTCTTCGGTATGATCGGCGTGACCTTCTTCGGCCTGTTCCTGACGCCAGTCTTCTATGTGCTGCTGCGGACCTTGGAAAAGCGGATCACCCGCACCGAGAAAGTGCATCACCATGTCTGAGCTGGCCAACCTGACTGCCCAACTGCTCGCAGGCTTGTTCGGCGTGGCGGCGGTGATGAATCTGGCGGCGCCGCGCTTTGTACGGAGCATCTATCAGCGCTGGGCTTTCGCGCGCGGCTTCTATTATGTGGTAGGCGCGGCCCAGGCCCTGACGGCCTTGTTCCTGGCTGTGCACCAGACGCGCATCTGGGGCGGTATTCTGGGCGCCTTGATCCTTTTCGTGACCGTGGTGTCGCTGCTTAACCGCCGACAGTACCTCTACGCCCTACCGGCCATCCTGGCGATGATTGCGCTTGCTCCAGCAATGGCGTGATCAACCGCCACCGGTAGCCGCGCCACCGGAAGTCTTGGGCGGCGTAATCTTGCGGATCGGAGCGGTCGGCGGATTGGGATATTTGATCCCCAACTGGTCAAGATAAGTATCGTACTTTTTGGAGTCGTAATAATAGGGCTCCATCAGTGGCCGGTAGGTGCGCATATAGTCGTCATTGAGATGAATTGCCGGCAGGTCGGTGGCCGATAGGAACGGCTTGTAGTGGTCGTATTTCTGCTGGTCGGTGTCGAAATAGGCCTTTGCCTTGGTCAGCTCTTCCGGTGTCATCATCAGATCCAGCACGGTCAGCGCCACCGCCTTGGCGCCCGCCACCGCGCCCTTGGGGGCGATGGGCGTGGCCATGGCCATGGCGGAGGTCACGTTATGCCCGATCATGTTGGGAATGTTGGACGGGTAGCGGATGGTGATGGTGGGGACAGTCCACATAATGTCGCCGATATCGTCGGAGCCGCCGCCGGTTTGGATACGGTCTTCCGGTTCGGGGCGGAGCGGCGTGACCTTGTCTTTCAGCGGCTCCACCTTGCGCTTCTGCGTCTCCTGCACGAGCTTGGCGAAAGCCTGATCGTCGGCCGACCATTTCGGCATGCCCACGGATTGGATATTGGCCATGGCCAGCTCGGCCATCGGCTTGTTGCCGTAATTGGGGGCGGCGGTACCCAGCAATTTATGCTCCACCGTGGTGTCGGTGGCCATAGCGGCGGCATCGGCCGTCTTGTTGCCGATGTCGTACAGCTCCTTGGTGCGGTCGAAGGTGTAGTCGCGGAAATAATACCAAACCGAAGCCACTCCCGGTACGATGTTGGGCTGGCCGCCGCCGTTTGAGATCACATAGTGGGTGCGTTGAGACAGAGGCAAGTGCTCGCGGCGGAAATTCATCGCCACGTCCATGATCTCGACCGCGTCGAGCGCGCTGCGGCCATCCCAGGGATCGCCGGCGGCATGCGCCGTCTTGCCATGAAAGGTGTACTCGATCGACACCATGCCGTTGCTGCTGGGACCGTAGGAGGTCGCGAATTCGGCGGCGACATGGGCGAAGATGCAGGCATCAACTCCCTTGAACAGGCCATCGCGCACATAAAAGGCCTTGGTGCCCAGAAGCTCCTCGGCAATGCCAGGCCACAGCATCAGCCGGCCCTTGATGTGGTGCTTTTCCATCACCGCCTTGATGGCCAGCGCCGCGGCGACCTGCAGCGGCATGCCGGAATTGTGGCCTTCGCCATGGCCGGGGGCGCCTTCAACCATGGGCTCGATCTTGGGATCGCCGGGAATCTGGGACACACCGCGCAGATCGTCCTCGTCGCTGCCCAGCGCGATCAGCGGCCCGCCTTCGCCCCAACTCGCCGTCCAGGCGGTGGGAATGCCCGCCACGCCTTTGGTGATCTTGAAGCCGTTCTTGGCGAGGATGTCGGTGATATAGGCGCTGGTCTTGAGTTCCTGAAATCCCGGCTCGCCATAGCTGAACAGCGTGTCCACCATCACCTGAACCATCTTGGCATGGCTGTCGATATTGGCGATGGCTTCCTGCTTGTAATCCTGTGGCGCCACAGCCACGGACGGCAGCGGCGTCAGGATCGATGCACCGAGCAAAAGCGCGAGAAATTTCCTGGTGGCGGTCATTATCGTCTCCGAATTCTTTGTTTGATGATTTGGGCCTTCCGCTGTTCCCCTGGCGGGCCCGATCTGGACGCAGGCCGATAAGCTACACCGGGCGCGGATGCCCGAATAGCACATGTTAGTCCGGCTGGGCGCCTTGTGCCGCGCGGACCCGGCTGCAAGGTCCGCGAATCGCACGCGGAGAGGTCAAGAAGGCTGCGGTCCGCTTCGATCAGTCCGGCAGCGCGAAGTTGTAAACGGCATTGCCCGCGACGATGGCCACATATTGCTTGCCATCCACCGCATAGCAGATGGGCGAGGTATTGATCTGCCCATTGGTGCGGAAATGCCAAAGCGCTTTGCCGGTTTTCTGATCCAGCGCGATGAACTCGCCGCCCGCGCCTGCGACGAAGACAAGCCCGCCCTTGGTCGCCACAAGCCCGGAGCCCAGGCCGACCCGCGCCATCGGATATTTCCACAGGACGTTGCCGGTCGAGGCTTCGATCGCCTGCACACCCTGCTCCGGCGGCGGGCCCGACGGCGCCGGACCCGCGCCGCGGCCAAGATAGAGCTTGCCCTTTTCAAAGCTCACCGGCGCACTTTGGGCGAAACCTTGGGCCGAGACATATTCCAAAAAGAACGCGCCGCTCTGGGAATTGTAGGACGGCGCCTGGAAGTTGGTGCCGCCCACCGCGGGATAGACGATCTGGCCGCCATAGGTCGCGGTGGTCTTGGGATCGACGATGGGGCGGCCCTTCTTGTCAAAACCGGTGAACCAGTTGGTCCTGACGAAAGGCTTGGCCAGCAGCATCTGCCCGTTGCTACGATCGATCACATAATAGACGCCATTGCGATCGGCATGCA
The DNA here is from genome assembly GCA_035487655.1 of Rhizomicrobium sp. Classification (GTDB taxonomy): domain Bacteria; phylum Pseudomonadota; class Alphaproteobacteria; order Micropepsales; family Micropepsaceae; genus Rhizomicrobium. Next base: position 5,671 of record DATHLY010000222.1, read on the forward strand.
GCAGCACTTTCCTCTGCTTACCGCCGATGGCCATGTCGGTGAGGACATAATCCTCCGTCGAATCCCAATCGTGATCGTCGTTCGGCGTGAACTGGTAATGCCATTTGATTTTCCCGGTGTCGGGATCGATCGCCAGCACACTGTCGGAATAGAGATTGTCGCCTTTGCGGGTTTCGGCATTGTAGTCTGGCGCGGGATTGCCGGTGCCCCAATAGAGCAAATGCAGCTCGGGATCGTAACTGCCGGTGAGCCAGGTTGGCGCGCCGCCGATCTTCCAACTGTCGCCCGCCCAGCTCTCGTTGCCCGGCTCGCCCTTCGCCGGAATGGTGAAGGTGCGCCACAGCCGTTTGCCGGTCACCGGGTCATAGGCATCCAGATAGCCGCGGGCGCCGAGTTCGCCGCCGGACATGCCGGTGATGACCTTGCCGTCCACCACAAGCGGCGCGCCACTCATCTGAATGCCTTCCATTGTGTTGGCAGTGCGTACCTCCCACAATTCGCGCCCGGTATTGGCGTCGATGGCAATCAAAAGATCGTCTAGGGTGCCGACAAACACCCTGCCGTCCAGCACCGCCACGCCTTTGTTGCTGGGATTGTTCTGGTAGGGATTCTTGATGTCCTGCTTGCGATGGAAGGTCCATTTCGGCATGCCGGTTCGCACGTCAAAGGCATAGACATCGCCGGGCGAACCCGAGACATACATTACGCCATCCACCACCAGCGGCGTCGCCTCGCTGTTCCCAGACTCGCCCGGCATCGGGCCCACCCATTTCGCCTGAAGCTGACCTACATTGGCCGTGGTGACCTGGTCCAGGTCGCTGAAATGATGACCGGTATAGTCGCCCCAATAGGTCGGCCAGTTCTGCGGTTCGGCCTTGGTATTGGCCAGGCGCGCATAGGGAAGCACGGGCACCGGTGCGCTCTTGGCGATCTGGTTGAAATTGCGCGCCTTTTGCTTCTGCAGGAACGCCACAATGTCATCGACCTCCTTGCCCGACAAACGTGTGGCAATGTCGCGTGGCTGAGCCCCGCCGGCATTGGCGATGCTTTTCACGTCTCTCTTGGCAAAGGACCGCCATTTTCCATCCGGGGTCTCCAACAAAATGTTGAAACCATCCTCGTCCCGCACCAGCCCATGCACGCTGCCGCCATTGTTGGAAACGACATCGGCATAATGCGGGGCAGCGCGGAAGCCACGTGCCGGGGGAAGCTGGTGCAGCACACCGGTCTTGATGGCGGCAATCGGCTTGGTACCTTCGGCAGAAAGATCGGACGCCAGATCCAATCCCCGGCCACTGACCTCGTGGCAACCGGAACAACCACCCTTGTTGAAGAACATCTGTTCGCCCGCCACGGCGTCACCGGTGGCTTGGCCCAGGGGGCCCGTTTGGCCGGAGAGACTCTTAATATAGGAAACCAACCGCCAGACATTGTCGGAGGGCAGGCCGGAAAAGGACGGCATCAGCGTTCCTGGTACGCCGCTGCGAATGGTCTGGAAAATCTCCTGATCGCCGCCGCCATGCTGGAACGTGCCCGTGTTGAGGGCGGGCGCCCGCTCACTGCCGGCCGCGCCCGCGCCGTGACAGGCGGCACAGGTGCTTTCGAACACCGTCTTCCCTGCTGCTGGCGCCGCAGGGTCATTGGCGAACGGGTTGGCGATCACATCGGCTTGGGGCGGACTGGTGGGCTGGGCCAGAGCTTGCATGCCCAAACAGACGGCGAAAATGCCGACCGGCCAAAACAGAAATCTGGAATAGTGCGTCATGCTCCGCTCACTTACATCCTTTAGGGGCCCCCGGTTGGCGATTACCGCGCCTCCCGCGCCCGATAGGTCTTTGTGAACCGGTTGCGGCTGTTGGCCACCGTGATGAGCCCATCGAACGTTATTGAGAGATTGATTGTGTAATTCTGATCCGGCACCCAGTCCAGATTCGCAATATAGCTGGGATCGCCGTTGGTTTCGGGATGCAGGACCGCGACATGTTCCCGCCACAAGCCTTCGAGATGAGGATAATGACTGACCGTGTTGATGGGGTCCACATCGCCGCCCTTGGTGGCGCCATTGCCCATGACGGCGACGATGGGATCCAGCGCCGCGGTCGGGGGGCTGCTGCTGAAATTGGAGCCGTGTTGGGTCACAATATAAACGTCCACCGGGCCGACCTTGTTCACCGGACAGAGCAACGCCTTCTCGTTATTCCAGGGCAGATCGCCCAGTTCGAGAATTCGCGTTTTGCCAAAGGTGATCAAGGTCCCGACAGAGCGGGAATCCTCCCCGCCGTCGCGCGCCATGTCGGGCACGCCCTCGCAAAGCGGGTTGGCCTGGCCCGCGCCGGGTAACGGCGCATCGGGCAGCGCACCGTCCGACGTCACAAAAGTCAGGTGCAGGGAGCCGATGTCGAGCGTCTGCCCGGCCTGCGCCGTGATGTGGCGATGGCCCTGGGCCAGGGTTTCGTATTTGGCGTAAAGGGAGGCCGTCGAAAATGGCGATGGCGCCGCGCCGGGATTCGCCGGCTGGCGGTTGGGGCCATGGTCGATAAAGGTGACGACGGGCAGCTTGGCCAGCAAGGCCTCCAATCCGCCCAGATGATCGACGTGATAGTGCGTCAGGAGCAGATAGTCGATCTTCTTGATCCCCAGCGAAGTCGCGGCCATGGCGATCTTTTCCGCGCTGCTGGCGCCAGCGGCGCGCGGCGGCGCGCCCGGTATGGCGCGCGGCCCTCCTGCGCCGGGCGGCCAACCGGTATCGATCAACAGGGATTTTCCTTCCGGGGTGGCAAACAGCAGCGCGGCGCCGCCCTCCACATCGACCGAGACGATTTTCAGCGACGGCTGCTCCCCGGCATCAACGGCTGCGGCGCCCAAAAACATCAATATCACGAGCGCCGCAAAGCATCGCCACAGATCCGGTCCGCTTGGGAGCATAGCAACCATCACACATTCCGCTGCCGATGCTCCTGCCTTAGCCGATCTGCCGACAAAATCATATACGACTGTTGCCTACATCCTCAAACGGACGCCGACGGTATAGTAGCGGCCGATTGCGTCGTCGCCCGGCACAAACCCGCCGAACAGACCCGGCACGCCCGACGCTCCGCCGACCCCGCCATAGGGAGTTGGCTGTTTGTCGAACACATTTTCCACCGCGAGAAAGAACTGCATGGGGTCCAAGTTATATGTGATCGTGGCGTTGGTGTAGAAAGCCGACGGAAGGTATGGGTCCGCATAGATGAGACTGCGGTCCGCATTCCAGCGCGTTTTGCCATGAAACTTTTCCAGGACGTCGAGCGAGAAATCGTCCCAGGCATATTTCAGGAAAAGCGATGCCCGGATGCCGGGGGTACCTGCAATGTTGGCCGAGTTGAGAACCGGCGCGCCGGGGAACTGGATGGTCTTCAACATGGGTTGGTAGCTGGCCAGCAGGCGTGAAGCAAAGTGCCCCGGCCCGATATCCGACTGGTAGTTCGCCTCGATATCGACACCCTCGGTATTGACGACCTGCGCATTTTGCGGCTGCGACAGGAACGCGCTCACGAAATTGGTCGCAGGATTGTGATCGCTGAAAGGCCCTGGGCGTATGATCAGGGCACAGAAGGGAGAGATGCCGCCGCTGGCTTCGCAGATATTCTGGATGGTCGGGCTCTGGCCCTGGATCACAGTGATCGCATTGCCGATCTTCACTTTGTAATAGTCGACCGCGATGCTGAAATTTTCCAGCCAGTTCGGACGATAGACGACCCCTGCGGTTAGGGAGTTGGATTTTTCGGGCACCAGGTTTGGGTTCGAGCTGGTGATGAAGGGTGCCTGGCCGACGGTATTGCCGGTGTGCACATCGGTCACGCCAGCCGGGTTGACCAGCGTCGGCGCAAACAGATCGTTCAGGTTGGGAGCCCGGATATCCAACGAACGGGTCGCCCGAAACGTCAGCTGATCGTTTACGTGCCAATCGAGGCCGACTTTCCAGGTCTCGACAGAGCCGCTGGTATCATAATCGGTGTAGCGGAAGGCCGCGTTCAGATCGACGGACTGGGCGAAAGGCAGATCTTTCAGCAGAGGCACGTTCGCCTCCACCGCCCCTTCGCCGACAGATTGCGAGATGCCGTGAGCGTCGCCGACCACGTTGGAGATATAAAGCAGCGTGGTGCCCGATACGCAGTTGAATCGCAGCCCTGTGCAATTCAGCTTCGATGTCGGTTGGGCGTTGCTGGTCAAATCGAAAGTCGTTTTGCGAAATTCCCCGCTGAGTGCCAGTTCGACCGGACCCGCCCAGTCATCGAATGGCGAGCCGGCGATGCTGCCACCAATATCGTGCATGGTGGTTATGGAATGGAATTTGGTGGTCGTCAGGATGTAGTTCAGCGCTGCCGCACTTTCCGAAGTGGGACCGAACAAATCCAACGGCTGGCATCCCGGGTACAGCCCGGGATTCGTCAGAGTGACATTACAAACGACATTGCCCGCGGGATCTCTCACCGCATCCAGCGCTGCATAGGCCTTGCCCAGATCGATGTTGGCGTTGTTGCGGGTGAATTGCATGTTGGAATTGTAGACGTAGGAAAGATCCCATTTGTAACGGCCCAAGCTGCCGTTGAGCCCCGCATTGAGAAGATAACTTGTGGTCCAGGTGTCAGGCTGCAGCGGTGGGGCCTGGGTCATCATCTTGCTGAAGTTGAAGGTCGACTTTCCGGCACCGGTCATCGCGGCCTGCTGAGACGGCGAAAGAAACGCGTCGGTTGCGCCCAACGTGATATTGCGGAATTCATTGGTCTGGTGGTTGTTTTCGTTCTGGAACAGCGTCCCCGTCAGCTGCACATAGGCCTGGACATCGTCCGAAATACTGTAGTCGAAGCGGCCATAGAGCTGGTTGGACCGGGATATGGACACCAGCGAAGCCTGGTAATAGTAGGCCCCATCGCCGCCGCTCTCGACACCGTTACCCCCTGTGGCGGCACCGTGCTGGAACGGACTGAGCTGGCCATTGATCCGGAAGACCTGGTCCGCAAGCGGATTTCC
>DATHLY010000223.1:0-6962 GCA_035487655.1 Rhizomicrobium sp.
AACTGACATTCCTTATTGGATCGTGCTGGCGTTGGTCTGGTCGAGCGTGACGGCATTCGCTCCGGCTCTGACCTCGATCTGGCGGTGCCAGAACAGATGCCTGCCCTGATAGGGCGCGACGCCGACCAGGTAGTAGCGGCCCGGAGTCATGACGGGCGTCAGGGCATGGCCGGCGGCGTCGCTGGTGATGAAGCCCAGCGCGCTGGCGGTCATGGCCTTCCAGTCGCGCATGCAGGCGGCGACATTGTGACAATCGCTGTCTATCTCCGTGACCAAGTCGACCCGCACCGGAATACCCGCTCGCATCAAGGCGATGGTCGGATCCATGCGCGTCACCCAGATCTTGACGCCGGCAATTGGCGCGAAGCGTCCGGCCGCTGCGGCACCGATCTGGAAATTGATCCGGGTTTCGCCATGGATGGGCGCGGGCGTCGGCGCGGCGCTGGCCGTGCGCATGGGGGAACTTGCAGGCGCAGCCGCTGCCGGGGCGCCTGACCCATTTCGGGTGCCCAGCCGCTCCATGGTGCAGCCGAACACCGCCACCACGGCATGGTCACGGTTGGGAAAACCGAAGAACAACGCCGGCACGGCGCCGGGATCGCGCGTCACCATCACCACGTCATTGCCGTTGGCGCGATAGCCGACATGATTGAGGATTTCCTCATGGCCGTCGCGTGCCACCCATTGCAGGGCATTGGGCTCAAAGGCGATCACGCCGCTGCCGAACATGGACTTGCAGCCGCCCGCCATCGCGCCGGCCAGGAAGCCGTTGGAAAGTTGTCCCATCGCGCCGCCCAACTGGGGCGCCCTGGAGCCGGTCTGCTTCCAGCGGCCGAGCAGCGGATTTTTCTCCGGCGGCAAAGCAGGCTTGGCGTACCAATCCACTGTCCGCGCTCGCCCGCCGCCACCGCCCGTTCCGCGGCCGCTGCTGGGCGCATAGGCGCGGTAATTCTCGTCCAATCGCCGCTGCATGGCGTCGTTCTGCTGCTGCATCTGCTGGTTTTGCTGCTGTTCTTCGCGCTGCAACTGCATGCTGCCCTGATAGGTGCCGGGGTTGGGAAGCGCGCCGGGCACTTCGCCTTGTTCCTGAGCACGCGCCGCGCCAAGCCCCAGCGCGGGCAGCAGGATCAGCGCCGGCAATCCGATGTTGCGATAATCCATGTCGACCAGCCCTGCCATCGACATCTTCGCCAGAGAGCTAATACCCAGGCCGCTAGGGAGTCCAGCGGGATTGATCTGGTCGCATCATCATGCCGATTTGGCGAAATGAAAAAAGGCCGGTCTCGCGACCGGCCTTTTGGCATTCTCTGAAAGCGGGAATTAGGCCTGAGCTTCTTCTTCCACAGTTTCCGGCTTGGGACCGGCGCCTTCCTCGAACAGTTCTTCGGCGGCGACCTTGGCCTCTTCGGCTTGCGTCCTGCCGGCCAGCACGTCTTCGCCGCGTGCCAAAGCGGCCGCTTCGTCCTCGCTGCGGGCGACATTGACCGTGATGCTCACTTTCACTTCGGGATGCAGCACGACGGGAATCGTAAAGATGCCGATGGACTTGATCGCCACGCTGATGGAGACCTGGTGCCGGTCGACCTTGTAGCCGGACTTTTCCATCGCTTCGGCGACATCGCGAGGCGACACCGAACCATACAGCTGGCCGCGGTCGCCGGCCTGACGGATCAGGACGAAGCTCTTGCCGTTCAGCTTGGCGGCAATGGCGTCGGCGCCCTTCTTGCGCTCGGCATTCTGGGATTCGAGCTGCGCCTTCTGGGCCTGGAAATATTCGCGATTGGCCTTGGTGGCGCGCAGCGCCTTCTTCTTGGGCAGCAGGAAGTTGCGGGCAAAGCCGTCCTTGACGCGGACTTCGTCGCCCATCTGGCCCAGTTTTTCGACTCTTTCGAGCAGGATCACTTGCATGGCCGGGCCCTCACTTCACGACATAGGGCAGGAGCGCCATGAAGCGGGCGCGCTTGATGGCGTTGGCCAAGATGCGCTGCTTCTTGTTGCTCACCGCGGTGATGCGGGCGGGCACGATTTTGCCGCGCTCAGAGATGAAGCGCTGCAGGAGTTTGACGTCCTTGTAATCGATCTTGGGCGCGTTATCGCCCGAGAAGGGACAGGTCTTCTTGCGGCGGAAGAAGGGACGGCGGGCGCCGTCATCGCGGCCGCCACGGCCGCCATCGCGGTCGCCGCCGCGTCCGCCTTCACGATCGCCGCGGCCTTCACGGCCGCCGTCACGGTTGCCACCATAGCTCATACCAGTATCTCCTCGACTTCGTCCGGCTTGGCGCCTTCGGGCTTGTCGTCACGGCGGTTCTTGTTCGAGGAGGTGTCGAACTGGTCCACCTTGACGGTGATGTAGCGCAGCACGTCCTCGTTGATCTTGAGCTGGCGTTCCAGCTCGATCACGGCCTTGGACGGCGCATTGATGTTCAAGAGCACATAATGGCCCTTGCGGTTCTTCTTGATGCGATAAGCCAGACCGCGCAGGCCCCAATATTCCTGCTTCTCGATCTTGCCGCCTTCGCCTTCGACGATGGTTTTGAGATGGGTGGCCAATGCGTCCACCTGTTGCGCGCTGATATCCTGGCGCGCGATCAGGAGATGCTCGTAAAGAGCCATCTGCACTCCCTTTCGCTTCGGTCCGTGGAACGAAAGCCGGAAGGGTCCGAAACTTTCGCTTTGGCTCGCCCGGGACGCGCGACCATCGCGCAAACCCCTCCTTAGAAGGGGCCCCGGCCGACCACGGCCGTTTGAGGGCCGGGTCTATAGAGAAAAGCCGGGTTGGGAGCAAGGTGGCACCCGCGAGCTGGTAAAAGTCCCGTCGTATCAAAGACATGTGGAAAATCCGCGCTGCGCGGAAGCGGTGCTTGTAATCCGGAACCGGCTGGCTGAGGCTCGGGCCAAAGGGTTGGGAGGCAATGGAAAACAGTTTCATTGAGGCGGACGCCGTCCTGCGCCGCGCCGCCTGGCGGCTCGTGCCGCTGATCCTGGCGATGTACATCGCCGCCTTCCTCAACCGGGTAAATGTGAGCTTCGCGGCGCTCACCATGAACCAGGAGCTGGGTTTCTCGCCCGAGGTCTATGGCTGGGGCACCGGCGTCTTCTTCTTGGGATATCTGCTGTTCGAGGTGCCCTCCAATCTGATCATGGAAAAGGTGGGCGCGCGGCTTTGGCTGTCGCGCATCATGATCACCTGGGCGATCGTTTCCATGGCATTCGCCTTGGTGCAGGGACCGGTGATGTTTTTCCTGCTGCGCTTCCTGCTGGGCTTGGCGGAAGCCGGCTTCTATCCCGGCATCCTGCTTTATTTCACCTACTGGTTTCCCGCCGCGACGCGGGCGCGGATCCTCGCCATCTTCTGCATGGGGATTCCGGTGTCCAACATTTTGGGAGCACCGCTGTCAGGCTGGCTGCTGGGCATCGAAGGCTATGGCCTCAAGGGCTGGCAGTGGATGTACATTCTGGAAGGCATTCCCACCTTGATGCTGGGCTTTTTCGTGCTCTGGTGGCTGCCCGACAATCCGAGCAAGGCGCCCTTTCTGTCGCCGCGGGAGAAAGAGGTGGTGATGGCGCGGCTGGCCGCGGAAGAGCGGCCGCAGCTGCATGGCTTTGGCGAAATGATGAAGGATTGGCGCGTGTGGGCGCTGATCATTCCCGACTTCGCCATTGTCTTCGGCATTTACGCCCTGGGCTTCTGGATGCCGCAAATGGTCAAGGCGATGGGGTACAATATTCGCGAAATCAGCCTGATCGTGATGATTCCCTATATCGCCTCCCTGGCGATCCTGTGGGGCATCGGTGTCTCCAGCGATCGCACCGGTAAGCGTTCGCTGCATTTCGTCATCTCGGCGCTGGTGGCGGCGGCAGGATTCGCCGTCGCCGCGATCGGCGGCAGTGATTCGATCGTGATCCTGGGCTTCTGTCTGGCGTCCGGTGGCGTCTATTCGGGCCTTGCCACCTTCTGGTCGGTGCCGCCGCTATTTCTTGGCGGCACGGCGGCAGCCGGCGCCTTCGCCCTGATCAATTCGGTGGCCAACCTGTCCGGCTTTGTGGGACCGGGCCTGATGGGCTGGCTGCTGCAGATCACCGGCAACTATCGCGCGGGATTGTGGATGTGCGTGGGCGTGCCGCTGGTGGCGGCCATTTCCATGCAGCTGCTGGCCGCCAGCGTCCAGCGCAAGCCCGGATGATCTCAGGGATGATTTCCGGCGATCTGAGGCTCAAGTCCGACCATATTTTGAACCGCGCGGCCTGGCGGCTGATCCCCTTCATGTCGCTGATGTATGTGGTGAGTTTCCTGGACCGCGTGAATATTTCCTTCGCCTCGCTGACCATGAATCACGATCTGGGCTTTTCGCCCGAAGCTTACGGCTTCGGCGCCGGTATTTTCTTTTGGGGCTACTTCCTGTTCGAAGTGCCCTCCAACCTGATGCTGCAGAAAGTCGGCGCGCGACTGTGGATGTGCCGCATCTGCGTCACCTGGGGATTGCTGTCGATGCTGACGGCAATGGTGAGGGATCCGGTCAGCTTTTCCATTGTGCGATTCCTGTTGGGCGCGGCGGAGGCAGGGCTCTATCCAGGCATGGTCCTCTACATGACCTACTGGTTTCCCGCCTCGACGCGGGCGCGCTTCATCGCCTTGTTCCTGGCGGGGGTGCCGTTATCGGTGGTGATCGGTGGACCGATCTCGGGCTTTCTGCTGGGTGTTTCCGGTCACGGCCTGCATGGCTGGCAATGGATGCTGATCCTGGAAGGAATCCCATCGCTGATCTGCGGGGTGGCAACCTTGTGGGTTCTGCCCGATGGACCGGCGCAGGCGAAATGGTTGAGCGAAGAGGAGAAACGGATCGTCGCCGCGCGCCTGGCCGCAGAGCCGCCGGGTGCCTTGCACGGCTTCAAGGAAATGCTGCTCGACAAGCGGATCTGGATTTTGATGATCCCAGACTTTTCCATTGTGATCGCGCTTTATGGCCTGAACCTGTGGCAGCCGCAGATGATCAAGGCGATGGGCTATTCCAATATCGAGACAGGGTTCATCGTCGCCTTGCCCTATCTTCTGGCCATGGCGGCGATGGTCGGTTTGGGTTGGTCCAGCGATCGCAGCGGCGAGCGTGCCGGCCATGTGGCGTTCGGCGCCATTGCCGGCGCCCTCGGCATGGCGGGAGCAGTGCTGTTCGCCGGCCACGTCGCCATTATCCTGGCCCTGTGCCTGGCCTGTTGCGGCATCTATGCCGCGCTGGCGGTGTTCTGGACCTTGCCGGCATCCATGCTGCGCGGCACGGCGGCGGCGGCCGGTTTGGCGCTGCTCAATAGTTTTTCCAATTTGGGCGGATTCTTCGGGCCTTATCTGATGGGCTGGGCTCGCCAGACGACCGGCAACTTCACTCTAGGCATGCTCCTGTTGGCGGGGATGCTGGTACTGGCCGGCATTTCCGTGGTGCTGATCGGACAAAGGTTTTTTCCGCGCCTTGACTCTGAGAGGCCCTCTTGATTTGTCTCGCCCCGCAATGACTCGCGCGCTTCTTTTTCCCGGCCAGGGCAGCCAGAAGGTCGGCATGGCCAAGGAGCTGGCCGATGCTTTCGGTGCGGCCCGTGAAGTCTTCCAGGAAGTGGATGACGCGCTTTCCCAGAAGCTTTCCAAGCTGATGTGGGAAGGCCCCGACGCCGATCTCACCCTCACCGAAAACGCCCAGCCGGCGATCATGGCTGCCTCGATCGCCATCGTCAGCGTGTTGGAGAAGGAGATGGGCCTGAACGTTGCCAAGCACGCTTTTCTCGTGGCCGGGCACAGCCTGGGGGAATATTCCGCGCTCTGCGCCGCGGGCGGCTTTACGCTCGCCGATACCGCGCGGCTTTTGAGGATTCGCGGAGTAGCGATGCAATCGGCGGTGCCGGTGGGCGAGGGCGGCATGACCGTTCTGATCGGCGCCGAGATCGAACAGGCCGAAGAGGTCGCGAAGGAAGCGGCCGCGGCCGGCGGCGTGTGCGTCGTCGCCAATGACAATGCCCCAGGCCAGGTCGTGCTGTCCGGCACGCTCGACGCTTTGGGCCGTGCCGCCGAAATCGCCAAAGCCAAGGGGATCAAGCGCGCCATGCCGCTGTCGGTCTCGGCTCCGTTTCATTCGCCGCTGATGCAACCCGCCGCGGATCGCATGGCCGAAGAACTGGGACGTGTCACCATTCGTCCGCTGGCCCTGCCGGTCCTGGCCAATGTCACGGCGAAAGAAGCCAACAATCCCGATCATGTCCGCCAGCTTCTGGTGGAGCAGGTCACCGGCCGCGTGCGCTGGCGGGAAAGCATGTTGGCCCTCAAGAGGCTGACGGTTGAGACCACGGTGGAATTCGGCGGCAACAAAGTCTTGACCGGCATGGTCAAGCGGATCGACAAGGAGCTTGCCAACGTTACGCTGGATACGCCGGCCGATCTTGAAGCTTTTGGAAAGACACTCTGATGTTTGACCTTTCAGGAAAGACGGCCCTGGTGACCGGTGCATCCGGCGGCATCGGCGGCGCCATCGCCAAAGCGCTGCATGGCCGGGGCGCCAAGGTCGTCCTCTCCGGCACGCGCATCGAGGCCCTGGAAGCGGTGAAAGCCGAACTGGGCGGCAACGCCTTCATCGCCCAGGCCAACCTGTCCGACCCGGTTTCGGTCGAGGCCTTGCCCAAGGCGGCGGAACAGGCGGCCGGCAGCCCCATCGACATCCTGGTCAACAATGCCGGCATCACCAAAGACAATCTCTTCATGCGCATGAAGGATGAGGAATGGGATCAGGTGATCGCCGTCAATCTCACCGCCGCTTTTCGTCTGTCACGCGGCGTGCTGCGCGGGATGATGAAGAAGCGCTGGGGGCGCATCATCCAGATCAGCTCTGTGGTCGGCGCGACAGGCAATCCGGGCCAGGGCAACTACGCTGCCGCCAAGGCCGGCCTGGTGGGAATGACCAAAAGCTTGGCCGCCGAAGTCGCCT
>DATHLY010000224.1:0-13718 GCA_035487655.1 Rhizomicrobium sp.
ACCCGATGCGCAGCGGCTGGTGGAGAATGTGGTGCGCGATCATTTCGACCATTGGCTGGCGGAAAGCCCGGCCGAGGCCGACAAGCTGCTGGGCTTTGTGATCGATTGCGCCGAAGAACGGCTTAAGCGCAAGCAGGAGAAGGAAGTCAGCCGCAAAGCCGCCACTCGCAAGCTGCGGCTGCCGGGCAAATTGGCCGATTGCAGCAACGACGCCGCGGCAGGCACCGAGCTTTTCCTGGTGGAAGGCGATTCGGCGGGCGGCAGCGCCAAGCAGGCGCGCGACCGGGCCACCCAGGCGATCCTGCCCCTGCGTGGCAAGATATTGAATGTGGCCAGCGCCGCCGCCGGCAAGCTGCAGCAGAACCAGGAATTGTCGGACCTGGTGCAGGCTCTGGGCTGTGGCACCGGCGCTAAGTATGACGCCAGCGCCCTGCGCTATGAACGCGTCATCATCATGACCGACGCCGACGTCGACGGCGCCCATATTGCATCCTTGTTGCTGACCTTCTTCTATCGCGAGATTCCGGGCCTGATCCAAGACAACAGGTTGTTCCTGGCGATGCCGCCGCTCTATCGCCTCACGCAGGGCGGCAAGACCATCTATGCCCGCGACGATGCCGATCGCGAGCGCATCCTCAAGACGGAATTCCGGGCCGGCGCCAAGGTGGAAGTGTCGCGCTTCAAGGGCTTGGGCGAGATGATGCCGGCGCAGCTCAAGGAAACCACCATGCGGCCGGGCCATCGCACTCTGTTGAACGTTCACATCCCCAGTGACGACAGCGGGGAGACAGAAAATCTGTTTGAGCATCTGATGGGCAAGAAGCCGGAACTGCGTTTCCAGTTCATTCAGGAGAATGCGGAGTTTGCACGGGAAGCGATTGATGTCTGACGCCGACGATTGCCGGCAGTACGCAGGAGGAAGTATGGACAATCAGACTAAGGAAGCTTTGGAGGCGGCAGTATTCCGCCGTCTGGTGGCACACTTACGCCATCGCACCGATGTTCAGAATATCGACATGATGATCACGGCCGGTTTCTGCCGCAATTGCCTAGGCGACTGGTATCGCGAGGCCGCCGCCGAACGAGGTATCGTTCTCGAAAAGGAGGAAGCCCGCCAAACGGTCTACGGCATGCCAACCGAAGAATGGAAGGCAAAATACCTGAAAGAGGCGACGCCGGAGCAGAAAGCTGCCTTCGCCGCCGCCCAGAAGCACGATTAACGCGCAGGTATCGCGATTTTCGCCGCCAAAGCGGTGCGGTCGCCGCCTTGTGACGGTACAGCCCAGACCGGGCGCGCCTTCAAAAGTTTCGCACCGTCCGGCGGCAAGCCGCGGGCGTAGGCGACCAGCGTGACATCAAAGGCTTCCGACGATCCAAGCTCGAGCGTGATGTGCTTGTTGGCGCAATCCGGTGTGCCGCAGGTGATGGAGATGGGGCCTTCCGGTACAGCCGTTGTGATCCCGCCAAGCGTCACGGCGCGCAACCTGACTCTCGCCGGCACGATCAGGCTCACGCCGTCTCCGTTTGACTTCAGGTCCAGGCTGACGGCATCGCCGCTCCGCGTGACGCTTGCCTGTGGCGCCGGTTGGCGCGATGCCCCCGCCGGGGCGATATAAGCCATTTGCAAAAAGCGCTTTGGGCTTGCGGAAAAATCCGCCGCCGCGCGCAGAGGTGCCGGCAAATGCGGCACCGGATCGGCCAGCCACCAGGCTTTGCCATCACGTTCGATATAGCCGAGATTGAGTCGCTCGGGCGCGGCGCTGCTATAGGCCGGCTGCAAGCCGGCGACCACCGCCAGAACAAGCGCCAAGGCCAGCGACACGGTCGCGAAAACGCCAAGGTCACGCGCCTTTGCCAGCAGTGGCAATAAAGTGATCAAGCTGAAAGCAGCTGTGACCATGAACAGCGGATGCAAGCGAAGCCCCATGATGGCCTCGCTGCCATGATTGAAGGAAAGCCACACCACCATCCCGGCAACCGCGGCGATCAGCAGCGCAAGCTCGTGTCCCCGCCACAACAACAGCAGGGGCGCCGCCACCAGACAGGGAAACAGGAAATAAGGCACGACGCCCGGCGCCCAGAGGGAACAAACCACCGCCAGACCAGCAAGCCAAAGCCAACTGGCGATTGCGCCCGTAGCCCGCGCCGTCAGCAATGCGACGGCGAAAACTCCGAGCGCCAGCGACAGGCGCAGAGTGAGCGGATGGGCGAAGGAAGGATCAGGCTCTCCGGAGATCCAGGCCGCCAAGCCGTGCAGGACAAAACCCATCCCGATCGCGCCGATCAGAAGCAAAGGCGGCATCAGAAAGGCCGTCCTGGATCCCCGCATCCCAAGCCGCCGTCGTCCCGCCCAGGCGATCAGACCAAGGACGGCAATGGAAAGGCCCAGCGACCAGCGGCCCGGCAAGCGCGGCAGGAAGCCGCCCAGCACATCGAGATAGATGGCGTTATCACTTTTGAGCGTCTCAAGATCGGCGTTGCGCAACGCCTCGGTCACGCCCAACGCATTCTCGCCATGCTGTTGCAGGCTGCGGGGATCGATATTCTCGCGGCGGTCCAACGGCGTGTGATACTGAGCGCCATTGCCGATGAAAGCGAAGTTGTAGCCGGTGATGCCCGCGCCGATGAAAGGCGTCATATCGGTATCATTGGGCAGGTATTTGTAAATTTCGGCATAAAGCGAAGAGGCGGCATAATGAGGTACCGCGCCCGCATAGAGATCGATCAGCCGGCCGTCGCCCACACCCGTTTGGAACAGATAGCTTGGCCCCCGATTGCCGCGCGCCTCCATATTGATCACCGCGCCGGTCCGGGCGCGCGCTGCCGGATCGCGAAGATAGGCGGCCGCACCCAGCAGACCGTTCTCTTCGCCGTCGGTGAAGAGCGCACGGATGGGGTTGCCGCCGGTTTCCTTGCGCGCCTTCAACGCCCGGATGGTTTCCAGGATAGTGGCAACGCCGGAGGCGTCATCGCCGGCGCCGGGACCGGCGGCGACCGAGTCGGCATGCGCCATCAGGACAATCTCTTTTCCCGATCCTTCCGATATCTGCGCCACGATGTTGGTGACAGTGCCGCAGGAGATTGCGCCAAAGCGCCTTTCGCTGAAGCAACTCATCTGGGTCGATGTTTGCGCGGGAACGCCCAGCACCGCCAATTCCTTCAGGATGCGGGTGCGCACGGCCGCGTTCTCTGCCGAGCCTGCCGGCCGCGGGCGCTGTCCGTCCAGCAACCGGCCTAATACGGCGTCCGCGCGGGCAGCCGAGAATTGGGGGGCGGGCGCATCCGGACCCAACGCCACTGGGCGTGAGGTCCCAAAAGCCGCCAGCAGCCATATGCCGGCGGCCAATACTGCCAAAGCGCTAATCCGCCACAAAAATCGGCCTCGGTTCCATGAGAGCCTGAAAATACAGGCATAACTTGCATTTTCGAGGAATATCCCTATATTGCGGTGCGGTAAGAGTCGCGTCGCCATCCGGGCGTGCGACCGATGGGCGCCACATGTCGCGCCCCTTTTCAGGAGCGTGCTACGACAAGTGTGACGACCTCCGGCGCGGAAGCCGGATTGAATGAAGTTATTGAAAACACAGAAGAATCTTCAACAACTTCCCCCGCAATGGCGGGGGCCCAGACCGGGTTTGATGGTCTTGGCCTCTCGGCCGAAATCCTCAAGGCGGTAGCCGATAGCGGCTACACCATACCCACGCCTATCCAGGCGCAGGGAATTCCTCAAGTGCTGCGGCGGCGCGATGTGATCGGCATCGCCCAGACCGGCACGGGCAAGACCGCCAGCTTCACCCTCCCGATGATCGAGATGCTGTCGCGCGGCCGTTCCAAGGCGCGCATGCCACGCGCCCTGGTGCTGGAGCCCACCCGCGAACTGGCCGACCAGGTGTCGGAAAGCTTCGACAAGTACAGCAAATATTCCAAGCTCAGCCATGCGCTCCTGATCGGCGGCGTTTCGATGGACGACCAGGTCAAGAAGCTGGATCGCGGCGTGGATGTGCTGATCGCCACCCCGGGCCGTTTGATGGACCATTTCGAGCGCGGCCGTATTCTCTTGTCCCAGGTCAATATCCTGGTGATCGATGAAGCCGACCGCATGCTGGACATGGGCTTCATCCCGGACGTGGAAAAGATCTGCAAGCTTTTGCCCTTCACCCGGCAGACGCTGTTCTATTCCGCCACCATGCCGCCGGAAATCCAGCGGCTCACAGATCAGTTCCTGCACAATCCGATGCGCATCGAAGTCTCGCGTCCCGCCACGACCGCCAGCAACATTACCCAGGAGGTGGTGGAAATCCCCGCCAATGACTGGGCCAAGCGCGAGGCTTTGCGCCGGCTGGTCCGCGAGGTGGATGCCACCCTCAACAACGCCATCGTCTTCTGCAACAGGAAGCGCGATGTGGATGTGGTGGCCAAGTCGCTGGCCAAGCACGGCTTCGATGCCGCGCCCATCCATGGCGACCTGGACCAGTCGGTGCGCATGAAGACGCTGGAGAAATTCCGCAGCGGCGAGCTCAAGATCCTGGTGGCGTCCGATGTTGCGGCCCGCGGTCTGGACGTGCCCAGCGTCAGCCATATTTTCAATTTCGACGTGCCTATCCATGCCGACGATTACGTTCATCGCATCGGCCGCACCGGTCGCGCCGGACGCAGCGGCCACGCCTATATGTTGGCCTCGCATCGCGACGGCAAATACATCGAAGCCATCGAGAAGCTCACCGGACAGAAGCTGGCACGCCGCGAGATGATGGACATCGAGGTGCGCGAGGAAAATCGCCCTCGCCGTGATGATCGCGGCGCCAAGGGCGGACGCGGCCGGGATCGCGGCCGCGACAGCAAGCACCATGACCGTCGCCCGCCTGGCGGTAAGTTTCACGAGCATGTCGCCAGCATGGAGCCGGCGGAAGTCCGACAGGAGGCCGTGGCCGAGGCCCCGCAGATCCAGGAGCCGCAGGTGCGCGAGCAACCGCACCGGGACCAGAAACCCAAACACCGCAAGGAACGGCACCACGAAAAACGCGGCAGCCAACGCCAGCACAATGAGCAGGCGGCTCGTCCTGAGGCCGTGGACAAGAGCGAATTGCCTGCTTTCCTGTTCCGCCCCGTTCCGGTCCGCAAGCCGGTTCCGCAGGCGGAATAGCCTCCATAAACCGAGTTAACCGCTGGTTTTTGTGGGGTTTTGGGCGCAAAAGGCCCAGGTTACTTAACGCTTTTTACACAGCGGGTCCGCAGACTGATATGTAACCGAGGGTGAATTCTGGCCAAGGACTGTGACAGTGCACAATCACGACCGCGAACAGTCTTTCGCCAAGACGGCGCTGGCGCTGATGACCGATGCCGGCGTCGCGGCCACGCCTGACAATTTCGAGCTGTTCTACGCCTATGCCTCGGGCGAGAATCCCGCGCTTACCCAGGTGATGACGGCCTTTATCAGCGGCAAGAAGGAGTTCACCGCCGAAATCCTGGCCGATCTGCGGCTGCGCTGCCTGTCCGGAGCGCGGACGGCCCAGGTGATGGATTCACTCGGCGGCAATATTGATGGGCTGATCGAAAACATACTGAACCAGCTGGAAAGCTCGGTGCGCGACACCGCCGATTACAAGCACACCTTGTCGGCCGCTACCGGCCAACTGGTGGGCGAGCGCAGTCCTGCCGATGTGCGCATGCTGGTGGACGGGCTGATTGCCGCCACCCGCGCCATGGAACATCGCGCCAAGAGCCTGGAAGGCGAGCTGCAGGCCTCTTCACAACAGGTCAGCGAGCTGCGCACCAAGCTGGCCGATGTGCGCAAGGAAAGCATGACCGATCCCCTGACCCATATCGCCAACCGCAAGGCTTTCGACGAGGGAATTCGCGGCGCCCTGGCGGCGGTGAACCAGGACGGCGAAGCGGTGACGCTGCTTCTGTGCGACATCGATCATTTCAAGACTTTCAATGACAATTGGGGCCATCAGACCGGCGACCAGGTGCTGAGACTGGTGGCAGCCTGCCTGTCGGAGAATGTCAAAGGCCGCGATACCGCCGCGCGCTATGGCGGCGAGGAGTTTGCCGTGCTGTTACGCGGCACCAGCCTCGAGGGCGCCACCAAGGTGGCCAACCAGATTCGCACCACGGTGGAGACCAAGAAGCTGGTGAAGAAGTCGACCGGCGACATATTGGGTTCCATCACCATCTCGATCGGCGTCGCCCAGTTGGCCCCCGGGGAAACGGCGGAAAATGCCGTCCGCCGCGCCGATGCCTGTCTTTATGGCGCCAAGCACAACGGGCGCAATCTGGTGGTCAACCAGAACGACGCGCGTGTGGCTGCGATCGAGACCAGCGCGGCTTAGCCTCTTTTGTAATTCCCTCGAAAGCGGGAGTGAGCTGCGGCGCGCCAGAGGCGCGTGAGCAGGTCCAGTGGACCTGCGAAAGCAGCGAACGCCGCGAGCTTGAGCGAGCGGCCGTTGCCCGCTGCGCGGGCATGACAACCTAGAATTTATAAGGCATCACTCTGGGGCGTAATCGATACGGATTCGCCGCAGCCGCATGCACTCGTCTGGTTCGGATTGATGAACACAAACCGCGCGCCCAGCTTTTCCTTCACGAAATCCAGCTCGGTGCCGATCAGGAACAGAATGGCCTTGGGATCGATGAAGATCTTGACGCCCTTGTCCTCCATGACTTCCTCGAAGGGCTTGGCCTCAGAGGCATAGTCCATGGTGTAGCTCATGCCGGCACAGCCGCCATTGGTGACGCCGACGCGAACGCCCAGATACTTGCCATCCGCTTCGGCCATGATCTCGCTGATGCGCGAGACGGCCGCGTCGGTCAGCTTGACCGGCTTGGGTCTCTCTCTATTGGAGGTGGCCCGGCGGGGCTTTGGTGTTTTCGTATCCATCAGAACATGTTCAGTTCGAGTTTGGCTTCTTCGCTCATGCGCTCCGGCGTCCAGGGCGGATCGAATGTCATGTTGACCGTGACTTCGCCGATCCCATCCACCTGCTCCAGCGCCGCCTTCACATTGCCGGGCATTTCGCCCGCCACGGGACAGTTCGGCGCGGTCAAAGTCATGTCCACCGTGACATCCTTTTTGTCGGAGACATCCACCTTGTAGATAAGCCCCAACTCATAGATATCAACCGGTATCTCCGGGTCGTAGACCGTCTTCAGCGCCGTTACCAGTTTGGAGGTGAAATCATCCAACTCCTGCTGGCTGAGCGCCGAAACCTGCGGAGCGGCGGCGTTAATCATGGCGCGCCCTCCCCCATCTTGTCCTTTTCCGTCTTTCCCTCTTCAACCGCATTCCTATAGGTGTGCCAGGCAAGCGTGGCGCACTTCACCCGCATGGGAAACGCGCTGATGCCGCTCATCACATCCAGGCTTTCGCGGTCAACCTCGGACAGGCCCGACGCATCCTCGCCCTTGACCAGACTGAGGAAGCCGCCCATCAGTTTTTCGGCCTCGGCCTGGCTCCGGCCCTTCAACATCTCGGTCATCATCGAAGCCGAAGCCTGGCTGATGGCGCAACCCTTGCCTTGGAAACGGATATCGGCCACACGCCCATCGGTATCCAGCCGCAGATAGACGATGACGCGATCTCCGCACAGCGGATTGTACCCTTCCGCCTTGTGGGTGGCGCTTTCCAGCACGCCATGATGGCGCGGATGACGCGAATGGTCGAGGATGACTTCCTGGTAAAGTTCCCGCAGCGCGTTATCCATCACACAAATATCCCGCGGGCCTTGTGCAACCCGCCAATCAGCGCATCCACATCGGCGCGCGTGTTATAGAGGGCGAAGCTGGCCCGGCTGGTCGAGGTCACGCCGAACCGTTCCATCAGCGGCTGGGCGCAATGATGCCCGGCGCGGACCGCCACGCCTTCCCTATCCAATATGGTGGCGAGGTCATGGGCATGCATCCCCTCGGCCTCGAATGACAGGATTGCGCCCTTGCCTGGGGCATCGCCGATGACCCGGAGCCAATTGAACTGGCCGACTTGTTCCCTGGCATAGTTCAATAGGTCATGTTCGTGGGCGGACACAGAATTGCGGTCAAAGGACGATAGATAGACCAGCGCCCTAGCCAGTCCCACGCTTTCGAGGATCGGCGGAGTGCCGGCCTCGAAACGAGCGGGCGGATCGGCATAGGTGATGCGGTCCTTCGCCACTTCGCGGATCATCTCGCCGCCGCCATTGAAGGGCCGCATGGCTTTCAGATGCGCCCGCTTGGCATAGAGCGCCCCGATGCCGGTGGGGCCGTACAGCTTGTGGCCGGTGATGGCGTAGAAATCGATATCCAGCGCCTGGACATCCACCACCTCATGCACCGCGCCCTGGCAGCCATCGGCCAGTACCGGAACGTCCTTGGCATGGGCACGGGCGACAATCTCTTTCAGCGGGGTGACGGTGCCCAGCACATTCGACATGTGGGTGACGGCGACCAGCTTGGTTTTGGGCGTGATCGCGGCATCCAGCGCCTCGATGTCGAGCGAGCCATCATCGCGCACATCGACCCAGCGCAGCACAGCGCCCTGACGCTCGCGCAGAAAATGCCAAGGCACGATGTTGGAATGATGTTCCATTACCGTGAGAACGATCTCGTCACCAGGCTGGATGCGCGGCGCCAGAAAGCTGTACGAGACCAGATTGATCGCCTCGGTGCCGCCCTTGGTAAAGACGATTTCGTCCTCGTGCGCGGCATTGAGAAACCTTTGCACCGTGCGGCGAGCCGCCTCATAGCGGTCGGTGGCGGCGGCGGAAAGAAAATGCACGCCGCGATGGACATTGGCATATTCGCTTTGGGCGAAGTCGCGCATCGCGTCCAGCACGACCCGCGGCTTTTGGGCGCTGGCGCCCGAGTCGAGATAGACCAACGGCTTTCCATAGACTTGGCGCGACAGGATCTCGAAATCGGCGCGCGCCTTTTCGGCATCGAAGGACGCTGCGAGCTTGGCCGTTTTGCTTATGAAGGGCGCAGTCATGCGATCACCTTCAGGGCCGTAAGAAGTTCGGTGCGCACCAACTCCCGCTGGTCGGTGATTGCGATTTCCGCCACCACGTCATCCAAAAAAGCTTGCAGCAGCATTCCCCGCGCCTGGCCTTCCGGAATGCCGCGGGCACGCAGATAAAACAGCGATTCCGTGTCCAGATCGCCCACCGCCGCACCATGGGCGCATTTCACGTCATCGGCAAAAATTTCCAACTCCGGCTTGAGGTCAGCCTCGGCCATATCCCCGAGCAGCAGCGCCTTGGCGGTCTGGCTGGAGTCGCTGCCGTCGGCGCCCTTGGCCACCGTCACCTTGCCCTGATAGACGGCCCGCGCCTGGCCGGCCACGACATGCTTGAACAGCTGGGTGCTGTGGCTATTGCCCACGCGGTGGATGACATGAGTGGTGACGTCACTGTGCCGCTTGCCGCCCAAAACCGCGACCCCGGAGAGATGCGCCTGGGCGCCTTCGCCTTCCAGAGCGACTTCCAGCTCCATCCGCGCGAGTTTGCTGCCGAACCCCGCAAAATGTCCGCGATACCGGCCGCCGGCGGCAATGCGCAGCGAAACTTCCTCCACCAGCACGGAATCGCCGGCATCGGGCGTGATCCGCACATGTTCCAGGCCGGCTCTTTCGCCTACCACAATCTCGAATCCGACATTGCGGAAATCCGCCGCGCCAACGCCTTCCACCAAGATCAGGGATGCACCCTCTTCCAACACCAGGAGCCCGCGCACATGGCCGCCCCCGGTAAAGTCCAACTTCAAGGGCGCCGCAACTGTCACATTCTTGGGAACGCGAAAGGCTACGCCGCCCGCCGACAGAGCCAGCGAGGCCGCGTTCATCACATTTCGGGTGGGACGCGCGACATGGGCCATTACCCAGGCCGGTGGATTGGGCTGAGCAAGATCGAACATTTCGACGCCGGCCGGCAGATTGCCCACCAGCCACTCCGCCATCACCGCGCCAAGACCCTTTTCGCCCAGCGCCGCCTTAAGGTCGGAATATTTCCAGTCCTCAACGCGGCGATGCGGTACGCCGTGGGAATGCACCACGGCGGCGGCTTCGGCCTTGCGATCGAGGTTTAAGGCCAGCGTCATGCCGGCTCCTTCACGATATGCTCATAGCCCTTGGCTTCCAGCTCCAGCGCCAGTTCCTTGCCGCCCTCCGCGACAATGCGGCCCTTGGCCAGAACATGGATGCGGTCGGGCACAATGTAATCCAACAATCGCTGGTAATGGGTGATCACCAGCATGGCGCGCGATGGTTCGCGCAGGGCATTGACGCCTTCCGCCACCAGCCGCAGTGCATCGATGTCCAAGCCCGAATCGGTTTCATCCAGGATCGCCAGCTTGGGCTCGAACAGCGCCATTTGGAGAATTTCAAGCCGCTTCTTCTCGCCGCCGGAAAAGCCCACATTCAGGGCGCGCTTGAGCATCTCTTCCGAGACGTTCAAACTCTTGGCCTTGGCGCGCACCAGCTTGAGCACGCCAACCGCATCAAGGTCCGCTTCGCCGCGCTGGCGGCGTTGGGAATTCAAGGCGGTCTTGAGGAAGGTCATGGTGGTGACGCCGGGAATCTCCACCGGATACTGCATGGCCAGGAACACGCCCTTGGCGGCGCGTTCCTCCGGCGGCAGCGCCACAAGGTTTTCGCCGTTGTAGGTAATGCTGCCTTCGGTGATGTCATAACCGTCACGGCCCGCCAACACAAAAGACAAAGTGGATTTGCCCGAGCCGTTGGGGCCCATAAGGGCATGCACTTCGCCGGGCTGGATCGACAGGCTCAATCCCTTGAGGATTTCCTTGCCCTCGACCGCGACATGAAGGTTCTTGATCTCAAGCATGCCTAACCCACCGAACCTTCCAAACTGATGCCCACCAGCTTCTGCGCTTCCACCGCGAATTCCATCGGCAGCTGCTGCAGGACTTCCCTGCAGAAGCCGTTGACGATCAGGGACACCGCCTCGTCCTGCGGAATGCCGCGGGCCAGGCAATAGAACAGCTGATCCTCCGCGATTTTCGAGGTGGTCGCCTCATGCTCGATGCGCGCGGTTTTGTTGCGGCTTTCGATATAGGGCACGGTATGGGCGCCGCACTCGCTGCCAATCAACAGGGAATCGCATTGGGTATAGTTGCGGGCATTCCTGGCTTTGCCATAGACGCTCACAAGCCCGCGATAGGTATTCTGGGCTTTTCCAGCGCTGATGCCCTTGGAGATGATGCGCGAGCGCGTGTTGGCGCCCAGATGAATCATCTTGGTGCCGGTGTCGGCCTGCTGGAAATGATTGGCGATGGCGATGGAATAGAATTCGCCCACCGAGTCGTCGCCGCGCAGGATGCAGCTGGGATATTTCCAGGTGATGGCCGATCCGGTCTCCACTTGCGTCCAGCTGATCTTGGACTTCTTGCCCCGGCAGTCGCCGCGCTTGGTGACGAAATTGTAGATGCCGCCCAGCCCGTTCTCATCGCCCGGATACCAGTTCTGCACCGTGGAATATTTGATCTCGGCATTGTCCAGCGCCACCAGCTCCACTACCGCGGCGTGCAGCTGGTTTTCGTCCCGCTTGGGCGCGGTGCAGCCTTCCAGATAGCTGACATAGCTGCCTTCGTCGGCGATGATCAACGTGCGCTCAAACTGGCCGGTCTCGCTGGCATTGATGCGAAAATAGGTGGAGAGCTCCATCGGGCAGCGCACGCCGTTGGGCACATAGACAAAGGTGCCGTCCGAAAACACCGCCGCGTTAAGGGTGGCGAAGAAATTGTCGCTCACCGGCACTACCGTGCCCAGATATTTCTTCACCAGGTCGGGATAGTCGCGGATCGCCTCGCTGATCGGGCAGAAAATCACGCCCGCCTCGTTGAGCTTTTCCTTGAAGGTGGTGGCGACCGAAACGCTGTCGAACACCGCGTCCACCGCCACGCCGGCCAGCGCCATCTGCTCTTGCAGCGGGATGCCAAGCTTCTTGTAAGTCTCCAGCAGCTTGGGATCGACCTCGTCCAAGGACGCCTTCTTGGGCGTGTTCTTGGGAGCCGCATAGTAATAGGCATTCTGGTAATCGATCTTGGGATAGTGCACCCGCGCCCATTTGGGCTCGGCCATCGCCAGCCAGCGTCTGAAGGCCCCCAACCGCCATTCCAGCATCCAATCGGGCTCGCCCTTCTTGGCGGAGATGTAGCGCACCGTGTCTTCGCTCAGGCCCTTGGGCGCGCGCTCCATCTCGATGTCGGTAACGAAGCCATATTTGTACTTGCCGCCCAGTTCGGCGACCTGTTCTTTGGTTTCCGCAGCGATATTCATGCTGCCTCGCTTTGATCTTTGGATGGTTTGCGCCTGGCAGGCATGCGTTCGCGCAGTTTCACCAGCGACGCCACCGCGGCATGGACATCCTCAATTGTCGAAGACCAGCCGAAGCTGGCGCGCAAGGCGCTGGCAGCAAGCTTTTCGTCCACGCCCATGGCCGCAAGCACGTGGCTGACCGCAACCTTGCCGGAGGAGCAAGTGGAACCCGAACTCATCATCACGCCGTCCAGATCCAGCCCGATCAGCGCGGTTTCGGCACTCAGGCCTGGTACGGCGAAGCAGGAAGTGCTGCACAGCCGGTCCTGATTCACGCCGAAGATAACGACTTCAGGCACAGCCTGTTTCAGGGCGGTTTCAAAGTGATCCCTGAGATGGGCGATGCGGGCCCGTTCACCCTCGCCATCGGCCAGCGCATGAGCGGCTGCCCCGAAACCGGCGATGCCTGAAAGATTTTCGCAGCCGGCGCGCAGGCCTTTCTGCTGGCCGCCGCCCACCAGTTGCGGCTGAAGCGGGACACCTTCACGCACCACAAGCGCGCCGGAACCTTGCGGACCACCGATCTTGTGCGCCGACAGCACCAGGTAATCGCAGTGCGAGAAATCCAGCTTGATCTTGCCGGCGGCGGGGACCGCATCAACCAGCAGCAGCGCGCCTGCTTCGCGCACCAATTTCGAGACGTCCGCGATGGGTTGGACGACGCCGGTTTCATTGTTGGCGGCCATCACCGCCACCAGGGCACGGCCCTTGCCTTCGCGCAAAGCCACGCGCAGTCCTTCCAGGTCGATCACGCCGTTTGCCGTCACGTCCAGGCGCTGGACCCGCACCCAGGGGAAGCGCTCCGCCAGGCGGTCGGCGGTGGCCAGCACCGAGGCATGCTCAATGGCAGAGACAAAAATTCGGGTGATGCGCCCACTTCCATTTTTAGAAACCTGCTCTTCCGCCAGCGAACCTTCCACCGCGCCAAACAGCGCCAGATTGTTGGATTCGGTGGCGCCACTGGTGAAGATCACCTGATCGGGTTTGGCACCCGCCAGACGCGCGACCTTCTCGCGCGCGTCTTCCATGACGGCGCGCGCGGCACGGCCCTTGGCGTGAACGGAGAGCGGATTGCCGCCCACCGCCAGCGCATGGGTCATCGCCGAAAGAGCCTCCGGACGGAGCGGCGAGGTGGCATTGTGATCGAGGTAATGCATGGCTTTGTCTACTTGGGCTATGCGGCCGCGGTCTCTCTCTCCAG
This sequence comes from Rhizomicrobium sp., assembly GCA_035487655.1. Classification (GTDB taxonomy): domain Bacteria; phylum Pseudomonadota; class Alphaproteobacteria; order Micropepsales; family Micropepsaceae; genus Rhizomicrobium. Next base: position 13,509 of record DATHLY010000224.1, read on the forward strand.
CGCGGCATTGATGTCATTGCAAGGCTTGGAACGGCCCAACACGCGGCGCTCCACCACATCGGCCAAGGAAACGGAGGACAGGAAGATGTGAATCTGCTGACCCAATTCCTCCCACAGGTCATGGGTGACACAGCGCGCCCCGGTCTTGGTGCAGCCTTTGGTGCTGCCGGTCTTGCAGCGGGTGGCGGCGATGGGCTCGTCCACCGCCAG
>DATHLY010000225.1:0-5543 GCA_035487655.1 Rhizomicrobium sp.
CCTACAAGATTTCGCAGGGCTTGCTGGAAGAATTCGGCGAGCGTCGCGTCATCGACACCCCGATCACCGAGCATGGTTTCACCGGCCTGGGCGTGGGCGCGGCGTTCGACGGCCTGAGGCCCATCGTGGAATTCATGACCTGGAACTTCGCCATGCAGGCGATGGACCAGATCATCAATTCGGCCGCCAAGACGCGCTATATGTCGGGCGGGCAGATGAGCTGCCCCATCGTCTTCCGCGGTCCCAATGGCGCCGCCGCCCGCGTCGCCGCCCAGCACAGCCAGGACTACAGCGCCTGGTATGCCTCGGTGCCGGGCATGAAGGTGATCGCGCCTTACTTCGCCGCCGATGCCAAGGGCCTGCTCAAGGCCGCCATCCGCGATCCCAGTCCGGTGATCTTCCTGGAGAATGAGATCGTCTATGGCCGCAGTTTCCCGGTTCCCCAGCTGGACGATTTCGTGCTGCCCATCGGCAAGGCACGCATCTGCCGCCCCGGCAAGGATGTGACCATCGTGGCTTACTCGATCACTGTGGGTCAGGCGCTGGAAGCCGCTGAGAAGCTGGCACAGGACGGCATCGATGCCGAAGTGATCGACCTGCGCAGCTTGCGTCCGCTGGATATGGACACGGTGATCGCCAGTGTGAAGAAGACCAACCGCATCGTCACCATCGAACAGGCCTGGCCGATCTGCTCCATCGGTTCGGAAATTTCCGCCCAGGTCGCGCTGGAAGCCTTCGACTATCTGGATGCGCCGCCCATGAAAGTGTCCGGCAAGGATGTGCCCATGCCCTATGCCGCAAACCTGGAAAAGCTGGCGCTGCCGACGGTCGATGACCTGATCCAGGCGGTCAAAACGGTCAGCTACAAATAGAGTTACGTTCGGAACAGCAAAGGCTCTACCGCATTAGGGATGATGCTTTCGTGGAAGTGAATTGGCCCAAGGGCCGCGATAAGATCAACAGGGTAAGCTGAATTCATGGCGACCAATATCCTCATGCCCGCACTGTCACCCACCATGGAGGAGGGGAAACTCGCCAAGTGGTTGGTGAAGGAAGGTGACACCGTCAAATCCGGCACCATCCTGGCCGAGATCGAGACCGACAAAGCCACCATGGAATTCGAGGCCGTGGACGAAGGCAAGATCGGCAAGATCCTGGTGCCCGAAGGCAGCGAAGGCGTGAAGGTCAACGCCCCCATCGCGGTCCTGCTGGAAGAGGGCGAGAACGCGGATTCGGTGCCTGCCGCGGCGCCATCCCACAACGACATTGCCGGCGCCATGAAGGACATCAAGGCGGCGGTGAAAGCCGAAGCTGCCGCGCCGGCAGGTGGCGGAGGTGGTGTTCCCTCTCCGGCGAAAGCCGCATCAGACAATGGAGCAATGGTCGCGGCGGCCCCTAAAGCCGATGGCGCGCGCATCTTCGCCTCGCCTCTGGCCAAGCGCATCGCCGAGCAGAAGGGCCTGGACCTGTCGGTCATCAATGGCAGCGGTCCGCGCGGCCGTATCGTCAAGTCGGATGTGGAAAGTGCCAAGCCGGGCGCGGCCAGGCCGGTTGCCGCTGCCGGTGCGCCGGCTGCCGCCGCTGGCGCGGGCATCCCCGGCGTGGCGCCGCTGCCGGATGCGCGTCTGCTCTATCCTGCGGGTTCCTATGAAGAAACCCCCCACGACTCCATGCGCAAGGCGATCGCCAAGCGCCTGACATCCGCCAAGACGCTGATCCCGCATTACTACCTGACCATCGACTGCAACCTGACGGCGCTGATGGCCGTACGCGAGACGCTGAATGCCGCAGCTCCCAAAGGCAAAGACAAGGTCCCGGCCTACAAGCTGTCGGTCAACGACTTCATCATCAAGGCCTCCGCCATGGCGCTGATCAAGCATCCCGACGTGAACGCCTCCTGGACCGACACCGCGATCCTGCGCCACAAGGATGCCGATGTCGGCGTGGCCGTGGCGCTGGATTTCGGCCTGATCACCCCCATTGTCTTCAAGGCCCAGACCAAGGGGCTGGTGCAGATCTCCAACGAGATCAAGTCGCTTGCGGGGCGCGCCAAGGACAAGAAGCTCAAACCCAATGAATATGAAGGCGGCGGTTTCTCGGTATCCAATTTGGGCATGTTCGGGATCAAGAATTTCACCGCCGTGATCAATCCGCCGCAGAGCTGCATCCTGGCGGTGGGCGCGGGCGAAGAGCGCCCCATCGTCAAGGACGGCAAGGTTGAAGTCGCCACTCTCATGACGGTCACCATGTCCTGCGACCATCGGGTGGTGGATGGCGCCACCGGCGCGAAATTCCTGCAGACCTTCAAGCAATTCATCGAGGAACCAGCCTCGATGTTGCTCTGAGAGGCTGGCCATGGCTGACAATGCTTTCGACGTGATCGTGGTGGGCGGCGGGCCGGGAGGCTATGTCTGCGCCATCCGCTGCGCCCAGCTGGGCCTGAAGACCGCGGTGGTGGAGCGCGACCGCATGGGCGGCATCTGCCTCAACTGGGGCTGCATTCCCACCAAGGCGCTGCTGCGGTCGAGCGAGATCTGGCACCTGCTGCACCGGCTGGGTGAGTTCGGCTTCTCGGCCGAGAATTTCAAGTTCGACACCGCCAAGATCGTGGCACGCAGCCGCGCCGTGTCCAAACAGCTGTCCGACGGCGTCAGCTTCCTGATGAAGAAGCACAAGATCACCGTCGTCCCCGGCGAGGCCAAGCTCGTGGGCAAGGGAAAGCTTGCGGTGACCAAAGACGGCAAGGCCACCGACTACACCGCCAAGAATATCGTGCTGGCGACCGGCGCGCGGGCGCGCACGCTCCCCGGTCTTGAGCCAGACGGCAAGCTGATCTGGACCTATCGCGAGGCGATGATCCCGGACTCCTTCCCCAAGTCGCTGCTGGTGGTGGGTTCGGGCGCCATCGGTATCGAGTTCGCCAGCTTCTATCGCACGCTCGGCGCCGAGGTGACCGTGGTCGAAGTGCTGGACCGCGTGCTGCCGGTGGAAGACGAGGAAATCTCCGCCTTTGCCGCCAAGGCCTTCACCAAGCAAGGCATGAAGCTCAGAGTCGGAACGACCGTCACCAAGCTGGACAGGGGTGAGGGCACCGTCACCTGCACCTTGCAGGACCAGGCCGGCAAGACTGAGCAGGTCACCGTGGAACGGGTGATCCTGGCCATGGGCATTGTCGGCAATGTCGAAAATATCGGCCTGGAAGCGGCCGGCATCAAGGTCGAGAAGACCCATGTGGTGGCCGGCAAATATGGCGAAACCGGCGTGGACGGCGTGTGGGCCATCGGCGACCTGGTGGGCGCCCCCTGGCTGGCGCACAAGGCCATGCATGAAGGCGTGATTGTGGCCGAGAAGATCGCCGGCGTGAAAGGTGTGCATCCGCTCGACACTTCCAATGTGCCGGGCTGCACCTATTGCTGGCCGCAAGTGGCGAGCGTCGGACTTACCGAAGCTGCGGCGAGGGCCACTGGAAGAAAGATCAAGGTGGGCAAGTTCCCTTTCATCGGCAACGGCAAGGCGATCGCGCTGGGCGAGGCCGAAGGCCTGGTCAAGACCGTGTTCGACGCCACCACCGGCGAGCTTTTGGGCGCGCACATGATCGGCGCGGAAGTAACCGAGCTGATCCAGGGCTACGTCATCGCCAAGTCGGGCGAGCTGACCGAGCAGGAGCTGGGCCACACCATCTTCCCGCATCCGACCTTGTCCGAGATGATGCATGAAGCCGTGCTCGCGGCGGACGGCGCCGCGCTGCATATTTAAACCCCTCACCCGATGCGTTCCTTTCGGAACGCATCGCCCCCTCCCACAAGGGGAGAGGGCATTCTTTCCTTCTCCCCTTGTGGGAGAAGGTGGCGAGCGAAGCGAGCCGGATGAGGGGTGAGCAACGAGCTACTTCAGCAACCGCTTCACGTCTTCGGCCATCGCCGCCGTATCGGTCGTATCGGTCGTGACCAGGCGCGCCCGGCCGTCGCGATCGAAGAAGAACACCGCATTGGAGTGCATCACCTCGTAGGGTGGCCCCTTTTTCACCTCAAACGCGACGCGGTAGCGCCGCGCCAGATCGGCCAGTTCATTGGCGGTGCCGCGCAGGCCGACCAGCTGGGGCGAAAAAGCCTTGGCGTAATCGCTCAGAACCTGATCGGTATCGCGGTCGGGGTCCACGGTGACGAACAGGATGCGCAACTCCGGCGAATGCGCCTTGCCCGCCATGTCGGTCAGATTGGCCAGGGTGGCGGGGCAGACATCGGGGCAGTGGGTATAGCCGAAATACAGCGCCACCACCTTGCCCCGGAAGTCCTGCCCCGTGACCGGCTTGCCGTTGGTGGTCATGTGAAAATTCAGCCTCGGCATGCCGTCCGTAATATCGGTCATGTGCCAGCCGGGTTTCGAGCAACCCGCTAGCAGCAATGCCAGAAGAAGGGCAGCCATGCGCATGGCCGCGTCCTTATCACGCTGGGCTCCTCGAGCACAGACGCATAATATCGCGGGCCAAAGGAGCAAATATGTATCGGCCCGATATGTTCCGCGAAGACCGGCCTGACGTGCTGCGCGATGCCGTGCGCCGCATCGGCTTTGCCACGTTGGTGACGCACGATGCCGATGGCGGCCTGGAAGCCAATCACTTGCCCATGCTGCTGCAAGATGGCGAGCATGGACAAGTCCTGCGCGGCCATGTCGCCCGCGCCAATCCGGTGTGGAAGAAGGGTGAGGGCGGGGCGCTGGCGATCTTCCTGGGGCCGCACGCCTATGTCTCGCCCAACTGGTATCCCTCCAAGGCCGAGACGGGGAAGGCGGTGCCCACCTGGAACTACATCACCGTGCACGCGCGCGGGGTGATCGGTTGGATTGACGACGCCGTTTGGCTGCGCGCCCATGTCGGCCAACTGAGTGCGGCCCATGAAGCGGGCAGGGAGGTGCCATGGATGATCAGCGATGCACCCGCCAGCTACATCGACGGCATGGTGCGCGCCATTGTGGGCTTCGAACTCAGCATCGAGACGCTGGAAGGCAAATGGAAGCTCAGCCAGAACCGCGACGAGGCCGATCATGCCGGTGCGCGCGAGGGCCTGAGACGCGACGGCCGCGAGGATGTGGCGCGGCTGATGGACCGCCCCGAAGCAAAGCAGAAGTGATACCGGCACTGAACAAGGACTGGCTCTGGTATGGCGGTCTGCTGGCCTTGGGGGCGGTGCTCTATACCGTCTGCCGGCTTTATCCCGCCGACCTGCCGTTCTGGCTGCCCTGGGAATTCTCCTGGCCGGAATATCTCGCGACCGCGCTGACGTTCACTTGGTTCGTTCGCGGGCTCAAGCGATTGCCGAAGGATCAGCATCCGCCGCTCTGGCGGCTGGTCTGCTTTGTGGTGGGCGTGCTCTCCTTCTGGATCGTGCTCCAGACCCGCATCGACTATTACGCCCAGCACATGTTCTTCGTGCACCGCTGGGCGCATTTCGTGTTGCACCATGCGGGCGCCTTCCTGATCGCGCTGGGAATGAGCGGGCCTGTCTTATGGGCGGGCATGCCGGATTTCCTCAAACCCCTGATCG
>DATHLY010000226.1:0-3509 GCA_035487655.1 Rhizomicrobium sp.
GCAAAGGCCTCCTCGCTCATGGCATGCGGATCGACGCGGGCGATCACACTCATATTGAGGGCGCGCGCGCCTTTGACCATCTCGCCGAACATGTCGCGATTGCCCAGATATTTGGCGCGGTAATGCAGTGGCACCTTGGAAGGATAAAAGCAAATGCAACCGCCCGCCGACAGGCACACCGCCTCGACATGGGTCTTCTTGAACAGGTCGAACCAGAAATTGGGATCGTAGCTGGGCGGATCTTCCTCGGTGAAGGCGACCTGCGCCCAGCGCATGGCGTTGTTGGCCCAGGCAAGGCCTGCCATATCGCCAGTCAGGGCGAAAGCCGGCGTCTCGAACGGCGCCAGTGCCAGCAGGCCGCCCGCCCCCAGCAGAAGCGCGTCGCGCCGGGTTGCATCCGAGCCGTTGTTTTCGCCCATTTTCCCGCTCCCTGTTGGCGCTAGCTTTCTACGTCGCATTGCCAAGCCCGGCAATCCGCGCTTGACTGGAGCCATAACAATAAAGCGTGCAGAAAAACGGGGAGATGTAGGTGCGTCCATTGATCTTGGCGGTCGCGATCGCCTTGCTTGCACCCTTGGTTACGTCCTGGGGCGCGCGGGCGGCGGACATCACGGTTTATTCACCCAACATCGTCAACGGTCCGCTCGCCAAACTGGCGGATGCCTGGACGGCCGAAACCGGCAACAAGGTCACCCTGGCCGGTTTCAATGTCGGACGGGTGCGCACGGCTGTGGGCAAGGATGATCCCGGCGATGTGGTGGTCGCGCCGACGGGCGATTTTTCCGACTTTGCGCCCAAATTGAAGCCGGGCAGCCAACGGGTGCTGGGCCGCATTCCCTTTGGCGTGGTGGTCAAGGCGGGCGGCGCCCATCCTGACATCTCCACCCACGCGAAATTCGTCGCCTTTGTCAAAAAGGCCGGCGTGCTTGCCTATGCCGATCCCAAGGTCGGCAGCCTCACCGGCGCCATGGTGGAGGATATGCTCAAACGTCCAGAATTCGCGGGCGTGGAGCCGCGCCCGATCAAGGGCATGATCGGTGACGCCATTGTGCGCGGCGATGCCGAGTTCGGCGGCGGCGCCCTTACCGAGGAACTAATGGCCAAGGGCGCGGAAGTCGTGGGACCGTTCCCCGACGAACTCGGCCTGCATGTCGACTTGTCGGCGGCCGTGCTGAAGGTTTCGGCTGCTTCCGGCGACGCCGAGGCTTTCCTTCACTACATCACCCGCCCGGAAGCGGCCGCGGTTTGGAAGGCGGGTGGCGTGATCAAGACGCCGGCAAAATAGGCCGCGTTCTTTTAAGCCGTGAGTTCGTCGAAATAGGGCCGCTTGCCCGGCGCGTCGCTTTAGCTCCGCGCGTTCGGCCCTCGAAATGGTCCCATGGACCATTTCGTTCGCGCGAGGCGCGAACCGGGCCTCACCCTGCTCACGTCTCAAAATCAACGCGGCCTAACAGTCAGAAGGGTTTCATCCCTTTCGCCATCCAGGCCGCCTTGGCTTCCGGCCGGATGAGGAATTTGACAAAGGCCAGCGCATTTTTCTGATCGGTGGATCGCGACGACACCGCCAGCATGGCATCCATATGCCCGCCCAGCTCTACCGGCAGCGGCGCCACCAGGTCGATCGGCGGCTTGTTGAGAATCTCCGGCACCAGCTGGATTGCCATGTCGCCCTCGCCGCGCGCCAGGGCGCCGGCACCTTCGCCTTTCGCCACCGGTACGATATGCGCGCCGGAAAATTCCGGGCGCTTGAGGATGCCGTCGATGATCACGCCCTGCATGGTGCCGGCCTTGGGGTCATTGACCTCCACGGCTTGTGCCGATTTCAGCACCGCCGCCAGTTTTTCCACCGTGGAGATGTCGGGCTTGGGAGTGCCTTTCTTCACCGCCAGGCCCAACTCGTCGCGGCCAAGCGGTGTGTAACTCGCTGTCACAATGCCGCCATCCAGCGCCAGGGTGTTCATGAGGTCGGAGGGCAGGGCGACGACATCGGCGGCGGGCACCGCAGTCTTCATCTGGCTGAGAGCGACATTCATCCCCACTTCGGTGACGATGACGTTTACGCCCGTCTGTTTGGTGAAATCCGCCGCCAGCTCCTTGAGCGCGGAATTGTAAACAAAGCCTGGAGCAAAGACTCGGACGTCGGCAGCCTGGGCATTTGCGGTGGTGAGCGCCATCAGGGCGGCGGAAAGAAACAGGCGCATGGCCAGATCCTCTTTCAAGACGTTTTTATTTATAGAGCAGGATGGATTGCCAGAAACCGCATCGATGCGCGGCGGCGAACTGGGCATTGGTCTGCACCGTTTTCCATTCGTCATCCTGCAGGAAATAAGCGGGCATTGCGTCGCCGGATTTCCAGCGCGGCCATGTCGCGTCGCTCTTGCCATTGGGATTTCCGGTGCGCGCGAAATTCGCCCAGGCATCCACCAGCCTGTCCGATAACTTTTGCTGCGCGGCTTTAAGGGTGATGGACACACCTTCCGGCCCGCCGTGATAGCCGGTGAAGAGGTAGGGGATGTCTGCGGTGTGATAGGCCAAGGGCTGATAGCCCGGCATCTTGGGGAAATAGGTCTGCGCGGTGCGGTCGTTGAACAGATACATAAAGACCGGCACATGGGGCTCGAGCGCCGCGACCGTATATTGCCCGCGGCAGGCCTGCACATCGCTGTGGGCTGAGTCCCAGGCCATCTGGGCGCCCGCCTTGTTCACCGGGTAATGCGCCAGCACTTTGTCCAGGGTGCCCTTGGGATAGGCGGGTGGCCCGCCGCCGGGCCCGGCATTGCCGCCATAGGTCCTTTGCAGATAGGCGCGAAAGTCGGCCTCGGTGAGAGCGGCGCGGCCTGGCTTGAAATACTGGGTGATGCCGTTGGTGAAATTGCCCTCATCGCGGGTGGTGCCCATCATGATCGGCACCTGGTTGAACTGGCCCGAACCAAAGGCGTCGATCAGTTGGCGGGGAATGATGGCGCCGTCCAGCAGTGGGCCGCCCACGATGGGGCTGGTGGCGTTGGCGGTGCCGGCCAGCGCCTCGATCTTGGCGGCAGGCAGGGCGCGCAGGCATTTTCCCGTATCCTTTTCATCTTTTGCGTTGCAGCCCGCTGCCGCAGCGAATTTCCTGCCCTTCTCCTCTGCAGTTTCTTTGGTGGCAAAAGGCGTATAGCCGCCGCTCTGAAAGATGGCGCGATGGATCAAGCCCTTCGAGCCCGGCGACACGACGAGCGCGGTGGAAGCGCCGGCACCGGCCGATTGGCCGCCGACAGTGACATTGTCCGGATCGCCGCCGAACGCCGCGATGTTCCGTTTGACCCATTGAAGAGCGGCTTGCATATCCATGATGCCGTAATTGCCGAAGGCGTGGCCTTCAGCATCGATGGCGGGGTGGGCCATGAAGCCGAACAGGTTGAGGCGATAGTTGAGGGTGACCACCACCAGCCTGCCGCGCGTCACCAGCTTGGCGGCGTCATAGTCGTTGGAAGCGCCGTCGTAGTAGCCGCCGCCATGAATCCACACCA
>DATHLY010000227.1:0-4249 GCA_035487655.1 Rhizomicrobium sp.
TTTCCTTCGCCATCATCCAGGCCTGTTTTGAATTGAACATCGAGCCGCATCGCGTCGCCAAGCTGTCGGGCATCGGCTGCTCTTCCAAAACGCCGGATTACCTGCTGGGCCAGAGCCATGGCTTCAATTCGGTTCACGGCCGCATGCCCTCGGTATTGACCGGCGCCAACCTGGCCAATCGTGACCTGCTTTATCTGGGCATTTCCGGTGACGGCGATTCCGCCTCCATCGGGCTTGGCCAGTTCGTGCATTGCGTGCGCCGCGGCGTGAACATGGTCTATATCACCGAGAACAACGGCGTATACGGCCTGACCAAGGGGCAATTTTCCGCCACCGCCGACAAGGGCTCCAAGAGCAAGGCGGGCGGTTTCAATGCCGACTCCCCGCTTGACCTGGTCAGCATCGCGCTCCTGATCGGCGCCACATTCGTGGGCCGCAGCTTTTCCGGCGACAAGGAGCAGATGGTGCCCCTGATCATGGCGGCGATGAGTCATCCCGGCCCCGCCTTCATCGACATCGTCAGCCCCTGCGTCGCCTTCAACAACCATGCGGGCTCCACCAAGGCCTATGACTTTGTGCGCGCTCACAATGAGGCGGTGAACCGGCTGGACATCATAGAGCCGCGCGAGGCGATCACCGTGGAATATGCGCCGGGCACGACCGAGGAAGTGGCGCTGCATGACGGTTCGACCATGCGGCTGGCGAAACTGGCCGCCGATTATGACCCGTTCGACCGGGTGGGCGCGATGAATTACCTGCAAAGTCGCGCCGCGGCTGGCGAGTTGGTTACCGGGCTAATCTACATGGATTCCGCACCCAAGGATATGCACGCCAATCTCAACACCGTGCCCTCGCCGCTCAATCGCCTGTCGGAAAAGCAGCTTTGCCCCGGCAGCAAGGGCTTGGACGCCTTCAACGCCGCCCATCGTTGAGATGAGGAAGCTACTCTCCGCGCTGCTCCTGACTGCCACTTCGCTGGCGGCGGGTGCCCAGCCCGCGGTAGAGGCCCATCTTGCCGCCGCCAAGAAAGCCGAAGGCACGGACTTTCCGGGCACGATTGCGCGGCTCTGCATCGTGCCCGACGCGCCGGTTGGCGCGGGAGCGGGTGGCGGCGGGGGCCCGCGTCCCATTCCTGACCGGGCCAGCTGGTATGCCGAACCCGCCCGCATGTTCGACAATCTTTATTGGGTGGGCACCAAGATCCATTCCGCCTGGGCGCTGCAAACCAGCGGCGGCATCATCCTGATCGACACGCTCTATAACTATGCGGTGGAGCCCGAGATTGTTCAGGGGCTGATAAAGCTGGGCTTGAACCCCGCCAATATCAAATATGTCATTATCACCCATGCCCATGGCGACCATGACGAAGGCGCGCGGCTATTGCAGGACCGCTTTGGCGCCCATGTGGTGATGGGTGCGGCTGATTGGGACCTCATCGAGAAAAGCGTCAACATGCCAGGCGGGGTCCCGAAGCGCGATATCGTGGGTGAGGACGGCCAGAAGATCACCCTGGGCGACAGCAGCGTCACCATCGTCACCACGCCCGGTCACACCTTGGGCACCTTGTCGCTGATTTTCACCGTCAAGGATCGCGGCCGGCCGATCACGGTAGCCTATTCCGGCGGCACCGCCTTCAATTTCCAAAAGGACGTAGCGCGCTACGATACCTATATCGCCTCCCAGAAGAAGATGGCCGAGGCCGCCAAGGCCGCGGGCGCCACCATCGTGATGTCCAACCATTCCGAGTTCGACGATGCCTGGGAACGCGGCCGGTTGGTCCGGCTGCACCGCTCGGGCGAGCCGCATCCCTATGAATTGGGCAATGACGCCGTCCAGCGCTATTTCACCATGACCGGTGAATGCGCGATGGCGATGCGCGAGAAGCTGACGCAGCACTGAGATTTGCACTTGGCAGAAAACCAAATCGTCATGGCCCACCACCCCGGTCCGCGCGAAGCGGCGCCGGAGTGCAAACTCCGTATGGGCCATCCAATGGGGTTCGCGAATATCGCGAAAGCATAGCGCCGGCGTCGTCTGGATGGCCCGCATTCGCGGGCCATGACAGGTTTTGGATTTCTTATCGACAGTTGAGTCCGTACCCAGGGCGTTTATCCGATCCATAGGCCGCGACGGCGGTGCCATTCCTCAATGGACAATTTGGGGTAGAGCTGGAATTTGGCATCGCCACGCCCGCAATGCGGCTTCACCCAGGGCGCCTTGAATTTCAGCATCAGATGCACCTTGGACGGCGGCACCGGCAGCTTGGAGTCGATGGCGGAGGCAAAGGGATGCATCAGCTCGGGCCATTGCGGGTCATAGAGCCACAGCACCGTTGCGCATTTGGTGCAGAAATTGCGTTCACCCGTGCTGGTTTCGCAATACCCCTCTTCATCCGCAATTTTGGCGCGGAACACGCCAATCGCCTTCTTTCCGCGCACTTTCAGGCTCTTGCTCTCGCCCGACAGATTGATGGCAAAACCACCGCCGCCCGCCGTCTTGCGGCAGATGGAGCAATAGCAAAGCTGATAAGGGTATGGCGCGTGGCTCAAGACCGAGAAATGCACGGCGCCGCAGCGGCAGGAACCTTCCAATTTCATAGGCATGGAACTTCCCCCTATAGGGCCCTCTGGCAACGACAAGGGCAACCTTGGGTTCCCCCGAACGTTTCCATAATGGAGTTTCATCTCAGGGAGAACCTGCCATGAACCGTACATTTCTCAGTGCCGCTTCGGCTTTGTTTCTGATGGGAGGCGGAGCCTTTGCGGCGCCCGCCGATCAGCCGGGACATCAAAGTCCCAAGCCTGGCACCAATTCCGAAACCATGAGCGCCATCAAGGACACAACGGCCGCGATGGTCGGCAAGGTTTCGGCGGAAATGACGTCCACAACGAAGGGCTTCGTCGATGCCGCCGCCATCAGTGACATGTATGAAGTCACCGCCGGCAAGATCGCCGAGCAGCGGGCGCAGTCGCCCGCGGTAAAGGATTTCGCCCGGCAGATGGTGGAAGCCCATACCGACACGACGTCCCAGCTCAAGAACCTAATTGCCGGCAACACCATCAATGTGACGCCGCCGGCCCATGTCGATAGCCGCCGCCAGGGCATGCTCGATGACCTGCGTGGCGCCAAGGCCCAGGACTTCGACCACCGCTATATCAGCCAGCAGATCGCGGCTCATAAGGAGGCAGATATCCTGATGCGCGGCTATGCCAAGGATGGCGACAATCGGGCGCTGCAGGAATTCGCGGCCACCACCGACCATGCGGTGAAAATGCACCTGTCTATGGCGCGGAAGCTGGATAAGGGCGAAAAGACCGCTTCCAACTACTGAATGTCAGCAGTCAAGCAAGGGCGCGCCCATTTCTAAAAGCGCGCCCTTTCCTTTACGGCAAAGCGAACACCACAAGGCTGTCGCCGACCGATGGGCTATGCACAAAGGCCCCGCCGGTCGCCACGACCGCCACATACTGCTTGCCGTCCGTTCCCCGATAGGTGACGGGCGAGGCATGCGCGGAAGCCTCCATCTTATAGGTCCATAGCTCCTTGCCGGTCTTGGTCTCAAAGGCGCGGAAGCGGCTATCGTCGGTGGCGCCGATGAAGATCAGCCCCGAAGCCGTGGTCAGCGGCGCCCCCAGGTTGGGGCGGCCGGTATTCTTCTTGCCTTCCGGCATGATGTCGCTCACGCCCAGATTCACCCGCCAGGCCACCTTGCCGGTATTGACATTCACCGCCCAGAGGTCGCCCCAAGGCGGGTTCTGGCAGGGATAATAGCCATGGCCCGGTATCTCTTGCTCGAAGAAGCTGTCGGGGATGTTGGCCGAGGCCCAATAGCCTTCCTTTTTCTTTTCCAGCTGCTCGATAGAGCCCATTTCCTGGGTGTTGACGATGAAATAGCCCAGCTTGGGATCAAAGGCGCCGCCGCCCCATTCCGGACCGCCACCGCTGCCGGGAAAGCGCGCGATCTGGGAGTCACTGGTCAATGGCGAGAAGGGTACGCTGTCATGCAGATGATGGGTGGCGATCAGCTTCTCGCAAAAGTCATGCAGCTCCGGCGTGATGTTGGTCACGTCGGTCGCCGCGGTGAAACTTTGTCTGGTGGCGAGCGGCGGCGGCGTCACCGGAATGGGCTGGGTCGGCCAGGTCTCTTCGCCTCCGACAGTGCCCTTGGGCACCGGCACTTCCTTGACGTCATACAACGGCTTGCCGGTCAGCCGGTCGAGAATGAACAGATAGCCCGACTTGTTCATCG
>DATHLY010000228.1:0-10191 GCA_035487655.1 Rhizomicrobium sp.
CCGCCCAAAGCGAGCCGGCTGTAGATCAGCGAAACCACGCCGAACTGCGCGCCGCCGATCAGGAGTAGATCCAGCAGGGACTGTGAAACATTGGCAGCTGGCACGTAACGCGGATAGCGGCGCGGAGTCGCCGATGCTTCGGGCAGCTGCACGACCCGGTAACGGGCAGCGCGCGAGGGCGTGTCGTTGGCAGCGCTGCGGCGCACGAATGCGTCGATCTTGGCCAATTGCGGCGCAGAGGCACTCAAGTGCGTATTGTTTTGAGACACACCATCGAGACTCATTACCCAATCCCCATCATCGCTGGCTTTGCCAAGCATCTCTTGTGCCGCCAGCGACCCGTCATCGCGCCGAAAACTTGATAATCGTCTTTAAAGTCTAGCCCCGCGTGACCCGGGCATTATCTGACATTTTTGCTGCGTAGGCGAGGATTTTAGGGCCAAATTGGCACAGTTTCATAACCGTGCCGGGCCGACAAAAGTTCCGTGATCTCATGCCGGAATTTCTTGATTAACCATGATTTTCGCGCTGCGACTTGTAAGTCACAGTCCGGACCGCGAAACGCTCAGGCAATGTCTCGCGCGTTGGGCTGCGACGGTGGGGCTGTGTCGTTCATGTCACGATGGCGCGCGATGGCATTTTAGACCTGTGCAGGACTTGCCACGGCCCAGTCCAAAGTTCGCGCGGGCCATGGGCCTAGTCTAATGGTGACGAACGTGGACTGGAAAAACCACGGTAGAATTTCCTTGGGCTGCGAGCTATCCCAGACGGGGCCAACCCGCATCGCGCCGGGAGAGTTGAACAGCGACATTCCGGCGCACGATTGCATTGGAGCCGTGGCGAAGCTGGGCGGAGGCAACCACGCTGGAGGGAATTTGATGGGGCTCTGCGCGGCCTTCGCTTTCGTCCTGCACGGATACAAAGCGGCCAATCAGCGGCGAGAGCAGAAGCGAGGCTGCGACCCAGCCCAAAAGCACGATTGCAATTGACATCATCCTGCCCCCAAAGGTCACGCGATTCGCGGGTCTGCACATGATAGAAAGCGTTCCTTGCCAGGAAATTAAGATCCTTGTTGTCACCGTCTACATGGAAGATTTTTTCTTGGCCTTAAGCTTGCACTTTTTTTTGCATCGTCAGCGGGCCGGATGGCATGGCAGGCTGGCGCAAGACGGTGGGATTTATCGATGATCGGAAACTGGTTCAGCGATCTGTTCGGCGGAGAGCAGACTTTGAATGCCATCAGCACTACGCTGATCTCCAGCTATGTTTGGGCAAAGGAGTGGCAGGTTCTGCTTGCCGGCCTCCTGGTGGTTATCGCAGCACTGATCATTGCAAGGGCCATTCGCAAGGCGCCCGCGGGGCCAGGGACGAAAAGCAGCAGCCTGGATGATGTCCGGCTGGACCTACGGCGGGAGCCAAGACCCGCGGCAAGGCCCATCGGCCAGCCGGATAGGTCCGGCCAGCTGGTTGGCGAACTGGAACAGCTGCGCAGCCTCATCCGTTCTGCGCTTTCCGCCTTCACTTTGACGGCTGAAAGGGAAAACAGCCCCGTGCAGTTTCTCTGCCAGCGGGTCGCACGGCTCAGGCCTGACCGGTATCCATTGTCCCCAGGGGCGGCCAAGGCCCAGCGCGATCTGTATACCGCCTTGCTAGAGCAGCTGGAGGTCTTGCGCCAGCAGCTCAAAAGGGAGGCCAAGCCCGCCGAGATTTCCGCGACCTTGGTGCAGTTGAACACCAGCGCCCGCAATCTGGTTGCGGAGCTGGGGTCCCAAGCTACCAGCCGCCGTCAAGCCGGCTCCTAGAGCCTGACTCAGCACTTGGCGATCAAGTCGGGTGATCTCGCGTCGCGTGAGAGAAACTCAGCACCCATTGCCGCTGCGCTTCGGTTTCGGGGACTTCCAGTCCCCGGGCGGCCGCGATCATGTCGAGCGCGATGTCGCCATCGACCCCCAAATGGATCAGGACACATGCCGCAAGCGTGGTGGAACGGCCGATGCCGGCACGGCAATGAATGGCTACAGACTTGCCGGATGCGATCCTTTCCGCCAAGTGGCGCGCGATCACGGCAACCGGTTCGATCGCATCCGGAACCGTTTTGTCGCGAACGGGAAAGGAAATGAATTCGACGCCGACTTCATCGCAAAGCGAGCTTTCGGCTTTGGTCAAGTTCGGCAGCTCCATTTCCTCGAGCAACGAAACGATGACGTCGACTCCTTCGTCTTTCCAGCCCAGGATGGTGGCTTCGAATTGTTCGTCCAGCCGCGGTGCGGCCATGATCGCCAGATTGCCTTTGACGAACTGATTGATCCAGTACAGATGTCGCGGCCCGGCCATGAGGCGGGTGCTTTAACTTCAAAGCCCCAAATGCGTCAAGTTTCGCGCGCGCCCTATGGCGATTGCAAGCCGCCTCCAAATCGGCGGTTGACGGGCGATTGATCCCCGGCGATGTTCGCCCCCGCAGTCTTGCGAGCGGGCGGTTTTGGCGAAAATTCTGGTCACGGGCGCAGCCGGCTTTATCGGTGCCGCCGTATGCCATGCCCTTCTGGCTCGCGGCGATTGGGTCTTGGGCATCGACAATCTCAGCGACTATTACGATGTCGGCCTGAAGCAGGCGCGCCTTGCGCGGTTAGCGCCTGAGAAGCATTTCTCGTTTCGCAAAGCCGATATCGCCGACAAGAATGCAATGATGACTTTGGCCGAAAGCGGCCTCACCGCCATCGTGCATCTGGCGGCGCAGCCGGGCGTGCGCTACAGCCTTGAAAATCCTTTCGCCTATGTCACCGCCAATGTGATGGGCCAGGCGGTGATGCTGGAAATGGCGCGTGCCGTGCCCGGCCTCCAGCATTTTGTCTATGCCAGCTCCTCCTCCGTCTACGGTGCAAATAAGAAGACGCCCTTTGCGGTGGGCGATGCGGTGGAGCATCCCAACTCGCTCTATGCTGCGACCAAGCGGGCGGATGAACTGTTCGGCCATACCTATGCGCATCTCTATGGCATCCCCTGCACGGGCTTGCGCTTCTTTACCGTCTATGGCCCCTGGGGACGCCCCGACATGGCCCCGATTCTTTTTGCCAGCGCCATTGTGAAGGACAAACCAATTACGGTGTTCAACCACGGCGAAATGTGGCGCGATTTCACCTATATCGACGACATTGTGGCCGGCGTGCTGAAGGCGGTGGATCGGCCGCCTCAGTTCAACAAGGCAACGGGCATGCCGCCGCATGTGCTATACAATTTGGGCAACCACAAATCCGAAAAGCTCACCGACTTCATCGCCGAGATCGAAAAGGCGCTGGGCAAAAAGGCCGAGATGGTCATGGCGCCGATGCAACCGGGCGACGTGCCGGCGACCTATGCCGATATCGAAGCGAGCATCCGCGACCTGGGATTTCAGCCCACAACACCGATCAGTGTGGGGATTCCCAAATTCATCGCCTGGTTCAGGGACTATTACCGGGTTTAGAGCCACGAAGGCCGGCCAGCAGGCGCGCCGCTTCCGGCCAATCCCTGACCAGTCTTTCCGCGCCGGCTTGGTTCAGGCGCGCGCCAAATCTGTCTTGGAATTGGCGATCATGGACATGGCCGCCACCTAGAAAGCCCCAGACCCGCATTCCCGCCGCCCGGCCCGCAACCACGCCATTGACGCTGTCCTCCAGCACCAGGCACTCGTCCGGCCTCACCCCCAATTTTTCCGCCGCATGCAGGAAAAGATCCGGCGCCGGTTTGGCATTCGCCACATGATCGGCGGAATAGACATGGGGCTCGAAATGCGACCACAGCCCCACCTGTCGGAGCTTGCGCTCCAGACCTTCTTTGGTGCTGGAACTCGCCACCGCCTTGAGGAGCGATGTGCCCGACACTGCAGCAACTGCGCCCGGCACCGCAGTGAGGCGTGCGATCATGGTTTGACGCAACCGCCTGGCCAGTTCCTCGCGGATCGTATCGGAGATGGGGCGCCCGATGCGTTTCTGCGCCTCCGCATCAATCACGTCATGAAAGGCCTCGTGGCTCAGACCCATGAAACGGGTGACATAGTCTTCGCGTTCGAAGTTCAGCCCCTGGTCGGCCAGGATGGCGAGTTCGACTTCCAGCGCCAGCACCTCGCTGTCGACCAGAACGCCGTCGCAATCGAAGATAATCGCAGAAATCAATGTCAGATCTAAGCCGCCTTGCGGGTCTTGAGGAATTCGCCCATCCGGCCCAGCGCCTTCAGAATGTTCTCCGCCGAATTGGCGTAGGACAAACGCAAATAGCCCTCGCCCAAGATGCCGAAATCCGGGCCGCCGATTAGCGCCACACCGGTCTCATCCAGCAGCGCATTGGCCAGGGGCTTGGCCTGCCAGCCAGTCTGCTTGATGTTGGGGAAGGCGTAGAAGGCGCCCTTGGGTGTGATGCAGGACACGCCGGGCAGCTGGTTGAGGCCTTCCACCACCAGCTTGCGGCGCTTGTCGAATTCGGCCCGCATATGCGCGACAGCATCCTGCGGGCCGGTGAGCGCGGCGATGCCGGCATATTGGGTGGGAGCATTGACGCAGGAGTGCAGGTTCACCGCCAGCTTGCGGGCATAGTCGTAGAGCTTTCCCGGCCAAATGGCAAAGCCCAGCCGCCAGCCGGTCATGGCATAGGTCTTGGACCAGCCATTGAGCAGGATCAACCGGTCGCGAATGGACGGGTAATTCAGCAGGGTGACGTGCTGTTCGCCGTCATATATCAGCTGGTCGTAAATCTCATCGCTCATCACCGCGATCTGCGGCCACTTCTCCATGCCGGCGACGAACTTATCGACTTGCGCCTTGGGCGTTACCCCGCCCGTGGGATTGGCGGGCGAATTGATGATGATCAGCCGCGTCTTGTCAGTGATCAGACCAAGCGTCTCCTCGGCGGAGAAGGCAAATCCATTCTCCTCGCGAATTGGAATCGGCACCGGCGTGGCGCCGGTATATTCGATCATGGAACGGTAGATGGGAAAGCCGGGATCGGGATACATGATCTCCACGCCCGGCTCGCCGAACATCAGGATGGACATGAACATGGTGGGCTTGCCGCCCGGCATGATCATCACTTCCTCAGGCGAAACCGTAACCCCAAAGCGCTTGTGCAGGTCCGCCGCCACCGCTTCGCGCAAAGGTAAAATACCAGTAGCCGGCGTATAGCCGTGATGGCCGTCGCGCAGGGCCTTGGCGGCTGCTTCGACGATATGATCGGGGGTGCGAAAATCTGGCTGTCCGATGCCCAAATTGATGATGTCGCGGCCCTGGGCGGCCAAGGCGGTGGCCCGCGCCAGCACGGCGAAGGCATTTTCCTCGCCGATACGGTCGAAATTCGCGACAGTCTTCATGGGGCTTTCCCTGGGTTTTACGGGCTGCCCGTATAAGGCCTCAAGCCCCTGGATGCCAGCCTTGCGGCAGGCCCTCAAAAATCCTTTGAATCAGCCCAGATAACCGTGGGCGCGCAGGAATTCCACGATCGCCTGGGCATGGGCCTCGGGCGTCGATTCCACTGTCCGGATGGTCAATTCCGCCTTTTCCGGCGGCTCGTAGGGGCTGTCGATGCCGGTGAAATTGCGGATCTTGCCGGCCTTGGCCTTTTCATAGAGTCCCTTGGGATCGCGCTGCATGCACACCTCGATGGGCGTGTCCACGAACACCTCCAGGAATTCACCCCCGCCCACCAGTTCGCGCGCCATCCGGCGTTCCGAGCGGAAAGGTGAAATGAAGGCAGTCAGCACGATCAAGCCGGCATCCACGAACAGTCGGGCCGCCTCGCCGATGCGGCGGATATTTTCCACCCGGTCGGCATCGGTGAAACCCAGATCCTTGTTAAGACCGTGGCGGACATTGTCGCCATCCAGCAGATAGGTGTGCTTGCCCTCAGCGACAAGACTCTTTTCCACCAGATTGGCGATGGTCGATTTGCCGGAGCCGGACAGGCCGGTGAACCACAGCACCACTGGCTTTTGGCCCTTCATCGCCGCGCGCGCACCCTTGTTCACATCCAGCGCTTGCCAATGGACATTGGTCGCCCGCATCAGCGAAAAGTCGATCATGCCCGCGCCGACTGTGGCGTTGGTGAAGCGGTCGATCAGGATGAAGCCGCCGGTATCGCGGTTGGCGCGATAGGCATCGAAGGCCATGGGCTGGGCCAGCGAGAAATTGCAGTAACCGACTTCGTTCAACGCCAAGGTTCTGCCCGCCAGATGGTCCAGCGTGTTGACATCGATCTTGTGCTTGAGGCCGCTAACCTGAGCCGGCACGGTGGCGGTGCCCAGCTTGAGCAAATATTGGCGGCCCGGCAGCAATTCCTCGTCCGCCATCCACAACAGATGCGCCGCGAATTGGTCTGAGACATCGGGCCTAGCCAATGGATCGGCCAGCACATCGCCACGCGAAATGTCCACCTCATCGGCCAAGGTCAAGGTGATGGCGTCGCCCGCCACCGCTTCCGCCAGATCGCCGTCCTTGGTGACGATGCGCGCGACCTTGGAGGCTCGTCCCGATTTGGCCACCGTGACGGAGTCACCTGGCCGGACGCGCCCCCCCGCAATGGTGCCGGAAAAACCACGGAAGTCCAGGTCGGGCCGGTTGACCCATTGCACCGGCATGCGGAATGGCCGGTCGGCACGCGCGGTATCCACATCCACGATTTCCAGGTGCGAAAGCAGCGACGGACCCGCGTACCAGGGCGTTTCCTTCGACTTTTCGATGACATTGACGCCGTAGCGCGCCGATAGCGGGATCGCCACCTGGCTGGCGAAATTCAGCCGCACTGAAAAAGTATGAAAATCCGAAACGATCTTGTCGAAGACCTCTTGGGAATACTCCACCAGGTCAATTTTGTTTACCGCCAGAATGATATGGCGGATGCCGAGCAACGAAGCGATATAGGCATGGCGGCGGGTCTGGGTCAGCACGCCCTTGCGCGCGTCGATCAGGATGACGGCAAGGTCCGAGTTGGAAGCGCCGGTCGCCATGTTGCGGGTGTACTGCTCATGGCCCGGCGTATCGGCAACGATGAATTTGCGCTTGTCGGTGGCAAAGAAGCGGTAGGCCACGTCGATGGTGATACCCTGTTCGCGCTCGGCTTCGAGCCCGTCCACCAGCAGCGCGAAATCGATGTCTTCGCCCGTGGTACCGAACTTCTTGGAATCCTTTTCCAGCGAGGCCAGCGTATCCTCAAACAGAAGCTTGGTGTCGTAGAGCAGCCGCCCGATCAGGGTAGACTTGCCGTCATCGACGCTGCCGCAGGTAAGGAAGCGCAGCAGCGACTTCTTTTCCTGATCGGCGAGGAATTTTTGAAGCTCGGACTTTTTTTGGTTGTCGGCCACGGCAAGCGCGGTCTCAGAGGGGGCTTTCAAAAGTAGCCCTCCTTCTTCTTCTTCTCCATTGAGGCTTTTTCGTCGCTATCGATCAGCCGGCCCTGCCGCTCGCTGGTGCGGGCGGTGAACATCTCAGTAACGATATCCTCCAAACTGTCGGCATCGCTTTCGATGGCGCCGGTCAGGGGATAACAGCCCAGCGTGCGAAAGCGCACCAACCGATCTTCGACTTTTTCCCCGGGCTTGAGCTTCATGCGCTCATCATCGCGCATGATCAAGGTGCCGTCACGCTCGACCACCGCTCGCCTCTTGGCAAAATAGAGCGGCACGATGGGAATGTTCTCGGCCAGGATATATTGCCAGATGTCCAGCTCGGTCCAGTTGGATAAGGGGAAAACGCGGATCGATTCACCCTTGTTGATGCGGGTGTTGTAGACGCGCCAGAGCTCGGGCCGCTGGTTCTTGGGGTCCCAGGCATGGCTCGCGGTACGGAAGGAGAAGATACGCTCCTTGGCGCGGCTTTTCTCCTCATCGCGCCGCGCTCCGCCGAAGGCGGCATCGAAGCCATACTTGTCCAGGGCCTGTTTGAGGCTCTCGGTCTTCATCACTTGGGTATGCAGGGACGAACCGCTGTCGAAGGGATTGATGCCGCGCTTGATGCCGTCCTCGTTCACATGGACGATCAGATCCAGGCCGAGACGCTTGGCCGTCTCGTCCCGGAACCGGATCATTTCCTTGAACTTCCACGTCGTGTCCACATGCATCAGCGGGAATGGCGGCTTGGACGGATAAAATGCCTTCATCGCCAAATGCAGCATCACGCTGGAATCCTTGCCGATGGAGTAGAGCATCACTGGATTGGCGAACTCTGCCGCCACCTCGCGCATGATGTGGATGCTCTCGGCTTCCAGCCGCCGCAAATGTGATATAACAGTCTTTTTGGTGGACAAAATCGCGTATCCCAGTTTCTGGCTGTGAAATAGGCTACTGAGCCCGTCTTTGCAAGCGCGCAACCCTCACGGCAACTGCCGAATTCCGAAAAACGGGTTCGCCAAAGCGGCCCTTATTTCAGGTTTTTGGTGGTGGTAGCGGGGGGTACCGCCTGCTCTTCCACGGCAAAGCGCACCCGCCCCACCGAACGCCCGTCTCCAGTCATGACATTGACCTGCCATTGGCCGGGCCGGGGCGCGCTTTTTGTGGTGTAAAAGCGGTAACCGTCCTCACGGCCTCCCGTTATCGGGACCGAGATGCGCTGCTGAGAGACCCAGCCTTTGCCCGGCTGCAGCCATTGCCAGTCATGCACAATACGGGTGTCGAGGCCGCGCGGCGAAAACACCGCATTGTAGAGATAGAGCTTGGCGCCGTTCTGGACATGCATGATCGCATGCGTGCCGAACAAGGCCTGCCACTCGGGCGGTTCAGCCTCCTCTGCCGCCACATAGTCGGCGCCCACATGCTTGACCTCGTGATAAACGCCTGCATCGGTCAAGACCAATGGCAGGGGCGGCAGCACGCGCAGGAAGTAGGCGATGTTGAGGAAGATGGTGATCAGCACCATGCCGGCAAAGACCCGCATGCGCGCCCCGCGATAGCGCTCGTGTCCCAGGCGCGCCAGGGCCTGCATGTAAAAGAAGAATAACACGACAGCTATTGCGCCGCTGATCAGGAAGGGAACGCGCCCAATATGGTGGATCACCAGCGGCACCAGTAGGATGGCGTAGGAATAGATGGCGAAGAAAAACAGCAGGGCGGAGAACACCAGCCGCGCGTGATAGCGGCGCATATATTCGTTGCCGATGAAGATTGCCGCCATGGCCAGCAAAAAGGGCCAGGACGAGGTGACGGAAGCGCTGCGAATATAGAAAACGCAAAAACCCGACAACAGGCACCCAAGCGCGAACTGGGTGATTGCGACCAGGATGGTGCGGGTCTTGTCCGAGGGCTTGCGGCCGTCGGGCCTGGATTCCAGCACATGCAGGATTGCAATACTGATTCCCGCCACCAGCAGATAGACGATGAACACCGCCTGGGTTATGGCGTGGTCGATCTGCCCGAAGGTGACACTGTCGAACGCAAAGCCGCCTGCCAGGGACAGGGCGGAAATCTGGCGTTCGTGCTTTCTGGCCCAGCTGATGGCCGGGTCGAAGGCCTTGGTGTCAAATGCGCGCATGGCGGTCTTATGGTGTCCGTCTAGCGCGATAACAAGGCTCAAATTGCGGCAAAATCGGCGTTTTGCGGTTATGATGACGATCAAACATTGTCTCAGGGAGTTTCAAGATGCGGTTGGTCCAGTTTTGGGCACGGGACGGACGCCGGGCAGTGGCGTCGCTGAACGATGACGGTCAAGGCCGGGTAATCCAGGGCGTCGTCACCAGCTATGAGCTCGCCGGCCGCGCCATTGCCGAAAAGCTGTCGCTCAAGGTCATGGTGGACCGGCTGGGCTTCTCGGAAAGCATCGATGTTCGCGCAGCGCTGGCGGAAGGGCGCGTTCTTCCGCCGCTGGACCATCCCGATGATCCCGCCCATCTGATCGTCACAGGCACCGGCCTGACCCATTTGGGCTCGGCCCAAGGCCGCGACAGCATGCACAAGGACTTGTCCGATTCCGCCAAGCTCACCGACTCCATGAAGATGTTCAAGCTGGGGCTGGAAAGCGGCAAGCCGGCGCAAGGGCGCGAAGGTGCGCAGCCCGAATGGTTCTATAAGGGCGATGGCGGCAGTGTGGTGGCGCCGGAAACTGCCTTCGCCTCACCTGCCTTTGCGCAGGACGGCGGTGAGGAGCCGGAAATCGTGGGACTGTACCGGATTGGGCCGGACGGCGCGCCACATCGCTTGGGGTTTGCGCTGGGCAATGAATTTTCCGACCATGTCACCGA
>DATHLY010000229.1:0-3823 GCA_035487655.1 Rhizomicrobium sp.
AGATGGCGCAAGGCGCCAAGCCCGGCGAGGGCGGCCAACTGCCCGGCCATAAGGTGGATGCCAATATCGCCAAAGTGCGCCATTCCACGCCGGGCGTCGGCTTGATCTCGCCGCCGCCGCATCACGACATCTATTCCATCGAGGATCTGGCGCAGCTGATCCGCGACTTAAAGAGCGTCAACCAGAAGGCGCGCATTTCGGTCAAGCTGGTGTCGGAAGTGGGCGTGGGCACCGTGGCCGCCGGAGTCGCCAAATGCCGCGCCGATCATGTCACCATTTCCGGCTTCGAAGGCGGCACCGGCGCCTCGCCGCTGACCTCGCTCACCCATGCTGGCAGCCCCTGGGAAATCGGCCTGGCCGAGACCCAGCAGACCCTGGTGCTGAACGGCTTGCGCGGCCGCATTGCCGTGCAGGTAGATGGCGGCATCCGCACCGGCCGCGACGTCGCCATCGGCGCGATTCTGGGCGCGGACGAGTTCGGTTTCGCCACCGCGCCCTTGATCGCCAGCGGCTGCATCATGATGCGCAAGTGCCATCTCAACACCTGTCCGGTGGGTGTGGCGACGCAGGATCCGGTGCTGCGCAAGCGCTTCACCGGCCAGCCGGAGCATGTGATCAACTATTTCTTCTTCGTGGCCGAAGAGCTGCGCGAGATCATGGCCGCTCTCGGCTTCAAGACCGTGAACGAGATGATCGGCCGCGTCGACAAGCTCAACATGACCAAGGCCATCTCGCACTGGAAGGCCAAGGGCGTGGACCTGTCGCGTATTCTTTACAGCGTCACGCCCAAGCCCGGCGTCGCCATCCATCAATGCGAAAAGCAGAATCACGGCTTGGAATCGGCACTGGACCACGATCTGATCGCGGCCGCCCAGCCGTCGATCGAGAACGGCCAGCCGGTCAGGCTGGAGCGCAGCATCCGAAATGTCGACCGCACCGTGGGCGCCATGCTGTCGGGCGAAGTGGCCAGGCGGCACGGCCATGCCGGCCTGCCGGAAGACACGATCAGCGTGAAATTCATCGGCACCGCCGGCCAGTCCTTCGGCGCATTCCTGGCACGCGGCGTATCGCTGGAACTGACCGGCGACGCCAACGACTATGTGGGCAAGGGTCTTTCGGGCGGCCGCATCGTGGTCAAGCCGCCGGCCGGACTGAAGCGCGAACCGACCGAGAATATCGTGGTCGGCAATACCGTGCTCTACGGTGCGATCGCCGGCGAAGCCTATTTCCAGGGCGTGGCGGGCGAGCGTTTTGCGGTCCGCAATTCCGGCGCCATTGCCGTAGTGGAAGGCACCGGCGATCATGGCTGCGAATATATGACCGGCGGCGTGGTCGCGGTGCTGGGCAAGACCGGGCGCAACTTTGCCGCCGGCATGTCGGGCGGTGTGGCTTATGTCTATGACGAGGACTTAAGCTTCGAGAAGCGCTGCAACCTGGCCATGATCCGGCTGGAGAAGGTCGGCGCCGCTGCCGGCATCGATCATGTCGATCTGTCCTCTTCTGATCTTCCTGGGCAGCGCTCGATCAGCGTATCCGATGCCGGCATGGGCGATCTGTTGCGTTTCGACGCCGAACGGATCCGCATCCTGGTGGAGCGCCACTTGCTGCATACCGGCAGCCCGCGCGCCAAGCAGATCCTGGACAATTGGGACAGCGCCTTGAGCAAATTCATCAAGGTGTTGCCCACCGACTATGCCAAGGCGCTGAGCGACCTCAGGGCGCGCTCGGCCATCGCTGCTGAATAGATAGGACAATGGGCAAGATCACAGGCTTTCTGGAAATCGAACGCCGGGACCGTGCTTCCGAAAAGCCGGAGGAGCGGATTTACAATTATCGCGAATTCGTTCAGCCGCTGCCCAATGGCGAAGTCAGCAAGCAGGCGGCGCGCTGCATGGATTGCGGCATTCCCTTCTGCCACCAGGGTTGCCCGGTCAACAACCTGATTCCGGACTGGAACAATCTGGTCTATCTCGACCAGTGGCGCGCAGCTTCCGAGGCCTTGCACTCCACCAACAATTTTCCGGAATTCACGGGGCGCATCTGTCCGGCGCCGTGCGAGGCGTCTTGCACGCTCAATATCATCGACTCGCCGGTCACGATCAAAACCATCGAATGCCAAATCGTGGATCGCGCCTGGGAAGAGGGCTGGGTTCAGCCGGTGATGGCGCCCAAAAAGACCGGCAAGACGGTGGCGGTGGTGGGGTCCGGTCCCGCCGGCATGGCCTGCGCCCAGCAACTGGCGCGCGCTGGTCACAGTGTGACCCTGTTCGAAAAGGCCGACCGCATCGGCGGTCTGCTGCGTTACGGCATCCCCGATTTCAAGATGGAAAAGCATCTGATTGACCGCCGCATGCGCCAGATGGAAGCCGAGGGCGTGGTGTTTCGCACCAATGTCGAAGTCGGCGTCACGGTTTCGATGGATATGCTGCTCGCCGATTATGACGCGGTGGTGCTGTCGGGCGGCGCCGAAGCTCCGCGCGATCTGCCGATAGCGGGCCGCGACCTGGAGGGAATCCATTTTGCGATGGACTTCCTCACCCAGCAGAACAGGCGCGTGGCAGGCGATCCCGAATCCAAGGCCGCGCCCGATGGCACGATCAGCGCCAAGGGCAAGCATGTGGTGGTGATCGGCGGTGGCGACACCGGCTCGGACTGTATCGGCACGTCCAACCGCCATGGCGCGGCATCGGTGACTCAGTTCGAGATCCTGCCCCAGCCGCCCGCCAAGGAAAACAAGATGCTGGTGTGGCCGGATTGGCCGCTCAAACTGCGCACCTCCTCTTCCCAGCAGGAAGGCTGCGAGCGCGACTGGTCGGTGCAGACCAGGCGCGTCATCGGGCAGGATGGCAAGATCACCGCCCTTGAATGCGTGCGGGTCGATTGGCAGTTGGGCGACGGCGGCCAGATGAAGCTGGTGGATGTCCAGGGGAGCGAATTCACCATCAAGGCCGATCTGGTCTTGTTGGCGATGGGTTTTGTCGGTCCCAAGAAGGCGGGCCTGGTGGAACAGTCAGGGGTCGAGTTGGACGCCCGCGGGAATGTGAAGGCGCCGCTGACCGATTATCAGACAAGCAAGGCCAAGATCTTCTCCTGCGGCGACATGCGGCGCGGGCAATCGCTGGTGGTCTGGGCGATCCGGGAAGGCCGTCAATGCGCGAGGGGTGTTGACCAGTTTCTCATGGGGAGCTCGGAGCTGCCGCGTTAAATTGGCCCGCCTCGCGGCCCGTGGGCACCAGCTTTTCCAATTCGCTGCGCTCATAAGAAAAGCTAGGTGGTTGCGCTGCCATCCGCCAGGCCGGCTTTTGTCATCCGTTTCGCGAAATATGTTGTTTCTGTCGCAAATTCTGTTAGGTCGGGCTGGGAACGACCTTACCGAAAAATAACTTTCAAATCAGTCGCTTATGGAAAAATCTGGCGCAATATGGCAGCTCCGGGGGCCAAGAGCACATAGGCCCAGATGAGCGCGGAGAGCGTGTTGGCGATCATGAACGGCCAGAATTCCAATTCCGACATGCCTGCGACCAGCGGCACGGTGGAACGCAAGGGTCCCATGAATCGGCCGATGACAATCGCCCACGTGCCCCAGTTGTGAAACAGATGCAGTGCTCTTTCGATCTGCTCTTCGAAGCGCCGGAAGACCCAGGAGTGGACGATTCTGTGGTGATAGTGAAACCCGATCCACCACGAGATCCAATCGCCCAGGACCGAGCCCATCACCGCGCCCAGCCAAGCCGGAAACAGGCTGATATGCGTGGCTCCAATCACCCCGCCCAACGTTACCAGCAGGATTGTGCCCGGTACGATAAAGGACACGCCGACAAAG
>DATHLY010000230.1:0-3397 GCA_035487655.1 Rhizomicrobium sp.
TCCTGTGTCAGCGCGACCGCATCCTCGATGGCAAGCGGGGCCCGCGCTTTGGCTTCGCTTGCAAGGCTGAGATAGATCAGCTCCTCGGCGGAGAATGCTCCGATGCCGAAGCCGTCCTGCGCCAGCATGGCGGCTTCCAGCGGCAGTTGCGGAGACAGAAGCTGCGCCACTTGCTTAGGGGTCGGAATGGCACCCGTCTTGTAATCCAGGATGGCGGCTATGCCGGTTTTCAGAATGTCGATACGGTCGGCAACGCCGGTCAGCTCGAAATTGTCCAGCTCGAGGCTCCCCCTGATTTCCAGATGTGACGCCGCGATTGTCGCTTGCCGGCTGCGTTGCCAGTCGATAAAGCCGCGCGCGGCGCCCAGGAAACGGGGCCGCCACAGGGCCAGTGCCGCTTTGGGTATGCCGGCTTGCGCAAATACTTGATCGGCGATGGCGGCCAATTGCGCCACGGCATCGTCCGGAAGGCCGCCCGAGTATCGGGCGATGAACACTTCAAGCGCCTTGTGCAGTGCCGTGCCGCGCTCCAAAGGACCGATGGCTTCGTCCAGCGAATCCAACGGCCTCAGCCGCAGCACATGCTTGGCATAAATCGCATAAGGATCGCGCAGCCAGGTTTCGATCTCCGTCACCGACAGGCGGCGGGGGCGGGTCTCGACTGGCGGCCTCGGTTTTGGTCTTGGCAGGCGCGGGCCTTGCGGCACGTCCATCACGCGCGCGGCGAGATCTGCATAGTCCAGGGCGGGCGCCAACCGATCCGCAAGTCCCAATCCCTTCGTGAGCTGCACCAACCGTTGCAGCCAGCGCGAGGGGATCGTGGGCGCGCCCTCTGCTTTCAGCGCTCGGGTCAGAATTACGCGAGGCCCCGCTGTCAGCATGGCGAAATCATGGGCGGAAAGGCCAATGCCGCGCTCCGGCTGTTCCAAGCCAAGTCTCTTGCGCATGGGACGAGAGAACCAGGGATCGTGACCGGCGCCTTGCGGCCAGGAGCCTTCGTTGAGCCCACCCAAGACCAGCAAATCGAAATGCTGCAGGCGCGCTTCCAGCGGACCAAGAATGGCAAGCCGGGGATGCTGCCCGAAAGCGGCGCGCACCGGCATCTTCATGGCCAGGCTGCGGAACAGGGAAGGCCAGGAGTCGGGTTCGATGGCGTCGAGGTCTTCCGCCGCCAATTTTAGCGACGCGACAAGTTCGAAAGCCGCCTCGCCATCAGCATTGGCCCAAAGTATGCAGTCGCCATTCTCGTCGCAGGCAAGGCGCTCGGCAGCGACAATCTGAGTCTCGAGCAGCGTTTTGATCGTCGCATCCCGCTGCGCGAACACCTGCTCCAGCGGCCTCAGATGAAGGGATAGTTCGCTCCACCAAGCAGTCAATTCCGCCAAGGCTTGTGCCGGCGGCGGCATGCGCGCCGCTTGAGCTTTTGCGATTGCGCGGCTTACCCCGTCCAGGCTGGCATCAGGACGGGGGCCCCTCAGGCACCAGCGGTCCAGTTGGCGTGCTCGGGCCCGGAAGGCGGCGCCGTCTTGTCCCCGGCGGGCAAAGGGATGCTTCAGCAAGGCCAACAACGGCACCGGCGCGAAGCGGGCCTGGGCCGCTTCCGCCAACAGGCAAAGAAATGTGCCTGCGGCCGTGTGGGCGAGGGGCCGGCCGGCGGAGTCATCAATGGTGATGTTCCAGCGCGCCATTTCCGCAGCCACCCGCCGCGCAAGATTGCGGTCCGGTGTGACCAAGGCGGCGGTGTGTTCAGGTGTTTCCAGCGCCTCGCGCAGGGCGAGTGCAATGGCGAGTGCCTCCTGTGCCGGATCGGCAGCCTCGACCAGCGCGATGTCCTTCATGCCCCGCCGAATGTCATCGCCGCCCTGATCCGCCAGATCGCGCCAGGCATCGGTGGTGGGGGCAGGGCGCAAGGCTTCGCTCAACAGGATTTCGCGGGCCGGGTTGGTTTGCGTGCCGAACCAGTCCTGCACGTCTTCTCGATCGACGCCGAGGACCCGCAACAATCGGGCAAGGCCGAATTGCGGATGGCCCGATTGGGAATCGTCTGCGTCCAAACTCGCCCAGCTTTCGTCATCCAGTGTTCGGTCCAGTCCCGGCAGTACCACCGCGCCTTGCGGCAGCCGCGCAATCACCGCCAGCAATTCGGCAGTGGCGGGAATGGAGCCGGTTGAACCGGCGGCGATCACGGGACCGGCGGGCGGCGTCGCTTCCAGACGCATTGCGAGAGCGTGCAAGGCCTGGTTGCGGCGCGCGGCCGGGTTCACGGCCTTTTCCTCCGCGAGGATGGCAGGCCATTGCTCGTTGAGCAGGCCAAGAAAGCGGGAGACGCCCTGCCAATGGGTGGCGAGGTGTTCCGGCGCCAGCTCATCCAGCTTGGAAAGATCGCAGCCTTGGGTCTCGATCTCGTCCATCACCTTGGCCAGGCTGTCGGCCAGCACCGCGCTTTGCGCATAGGACAAGTGCCCGCCTCGTCCCGCCCGGTCCCATTGCCGGATCAACCGCGCCAGCAGCAATTGCCGCCGCAAGGGAGTAATGGCCGGCGCCAATTCCAATCCATCGCCGGCGGCATCGAACAACAGCTCGTCTTCCTCGCTGTCGCCCAGCGGCTTGAATTGCGGCAGCAGCGCCGTGCCGCCGAGCACCTTGGCAAAAGCGTCGCCGAAATTGCGCGCCGCGCGCCGGGTGGGCAGATAGATGGTGGCCGCGGACAAAGCCAGCGGATCGGAGCCAAGGCGTGCGATCAATCCCCGCGCCAGCGTCTCCGCAAACGGCGCGCTGGGCGCGATGGTGAAAACCGACGGTCGTTTCACGCCGCCGACAGGGCGGCGAGGGTGGCTTCCGCCTCGTCGCGCGCCTCTGGCGTGCCGACATGAATCCAGGTGCCATCCATCACCGTGCCGAACAAGCGGCCTTGCGCGATGGCGCGGTCCCACATGATGTTGGTGGAAAAGGCGCCCTCGGGCGCATCGGCGAACAGGCGCGGCTGCACAATCTGTATGCCGGAATAGCCATAGATAGCGTCACTGCCGCCAGCGTCGCGGGCGCGGATCAACCGGCCGTCCCTCTTCAAGGCAAAATCACCCGTTCCCTCGTAACCCAGCGCGGTTTTCATATCGGCCAACAGCAAGAGGCCGTCCATGCGGCCTTCGTCCCATTCCTCCAGCATGGCGGAGAGCACGGGCTTGCCATTTTCGACCCAAATGGAATCGGAGTTGAGCACGAAAAAGGAATGTCCCCCGAAATAGGGCATGGCCTTGACCACGCCGCCGCCGGTATCGAGCAGCTTTTTGCTCTCGTCCGAATACACGATCTCCACGTCATGGCGCTTGGCAAGATGGGCGCGCAGCATTTCGGCTTTGTAGTGAAGATTGACCACGACCAAACGCACCCCCGCGGC